>DASVTZ010000258.1 GCA_036387335.1 Longimicrobium sp. | reverse complement strand
CTGCACCCCGCGTCCTCCGCCCATCCACCGCCATGCGCCATCCCTTCACCGCGCACCGAAGGCGGTACACACGCCAAAAAACCCCACCCTTCGCTCCGCGCCGAAGGGCGGTGCGTGGGCAGGGCCGTAAGCCACTGCGCTCAAACCATCATCCAGCCGCGTACGAGACCGCTTCAGCGGTCTTCCCGTCGTTCCAGCCGGGGGCTTCAGCCCCCGGTGCCGTCCCCGGTGCCGGCGGGTGCCCGCCCCCCGCACCGTCCCCGCCCGCAACCTGCGAAGGCAGGTTTCCCGCGGTTGTTGCAGCGGTTTCAACCGCCGGGTAACCCCTCTCACCCCGCCCGGCTCTCCCGCCCCCTCCCCACCGGCGCCTCCATCCCATACCGCTGGATCAACTCCACCGCCAGCGACAGGTAGCTCCTCGCCCCCGCCGACTGCGCATCGTACGCCAGCACCGGCCGCTCGAAGCTGGGCGCCTCCGCCAGCCGCACGTTGCGCGGAATGACGGTGGCAAAGGTGCGCTCCCCCAGGTGCCCGCGCACCTCCGCCGCCACACTCTGCGCCAGCGAAAGCCGCCCGTCGTACATCGTGATCAGCGCGCCCTCCACCCGCAGCGCGGGATTCAGCGCGCGCACCAACTCGATGTTCTCCAGGAGCTGCGAAAGCCCCTCCAGCGCAAAGAACTCCGCCTGCACCGGCACCAGCACGCTGTCCGCGGCCACCAGGGCGCCCAGCGTAAAGAGCCCCAGCGCGGGCGGGCAGTCCAGCAGCACGAAGTCGTACAGGTCGCGCACGGGGGCGAGCGCCTCGCGCAGGCGTCGCTCGCGGCCGGGAAGGTCCGCCATCTCCACCTCGGCACCCATCAGGTGGTCGCTCGTGGGCACCACGTCCAGGAAGGCGATGTCCGGCGAGCGCACCACGGCGCTGGCCAGCGGGGCGCCGTCGAAGAGCACGCCGTAGAGCGACGAGCGGGCGGAGCCGCGCAGCGCGGCCGGAAGGAGGCCGCTGGAGGCGTTCCCCTGCGGGTCCAGGTCCACCACCAGCGTGCGCTTCTCGGCCGCGGCCAGGCTGGCGCCGAGGTTCACGGCGGTGGTCGTCTTTCCGACGCCGCCCTTCTGGTTGGCAATGGCGATGACGGGCATCGGCTCAGCGCCTCACCGGCGCGAGCGGGTCGCGAACGAGCATGGACGAGTGCTCCGGAGACGGTCGGACTGGGGGGAACCGCGCGGGATTTCAGATGGGAAGGTGGCCCCCAATCTGCGTGCAAACCGGCTGCTCCGCAAGGGTGTTTCAGAGCGCTTCAGCCCCTGTCCGGCCACCGCGCGTGGAGCAGATGAGGGGGTGGGGACGCAACCGGTTGCGGCGCAGTCACTTGCGTGTAACGTATTGGTTTGCATAGGGTTACAAAGGGGTTGACCGGCACGGGGGCGCCCCCTTACTTTGGCGCTCCGGCTTCGGCACCCCTGCTCCAGCCGCCCCGCAAGACCATCCCCCGAACCTTCGAGAACCTGGAATGACGGAAGCCCGCCCAGTTGTCCTGACGCTCCCCTCCGACGTGGCGAACAGGGTGGAAGCGATCCAGCAACGGGACCCGGAGCTCGTGGCGAAGATGCTGCGATACTGCGCGATGCGGGAGACCATCTTCCAGGTGCTGGCGCGGGACACCCAGCAAACAAAAGTCTTGACCTAGTGGCCCGCGGGCCGCACAGTTGACGGGCGCGCGTCCCGGTCCGCCTACAACCCCGTCCTGCATGGCGCAGGAGCCTGCTCTCCGGATCAAATACCTCGACTGGTGCTCGGCGAAAATCGCCGAGCACATTTTCGCGCTGGATCCCGATGGCTTCTGGCTCCTGGCGCAGCGTGCGGGCGAGGCCTCCCGCGTTCCCGCCGCCGTGAGCGCGCCGGCGTGGGGCGGCGATGAGATCGTGGAGACGCTGGTGGGCACCGGCGAAGCCGCCGACCGCCTCCGCGAGCTGATCCTGGCCGTGCACCGCGAGCTGAACCTCCCCGGCCCCGACGAGTGGAGCGCGCTCTACGCCGCCAACCCGGCGACGTACGACCGCGAGATCCTCGGCTTCCGCCCGCCGCGCGCCTGAACGACAGCCTCATACCATCTAGCGGAAGCTGGTGTGCATTCTGACCGGCTTGGTCTCACGCAGAGGCGCAGAGACGCAGGGAGAGAACAACAGAAAAGCCTCACACAGAGGCCACAGAAGGAACTGAAAGCCACAGAGAAAACCTTTAAGCGGTTCTCTCTGTGGCTCTGTGTCTCTGTGTGAGCCATGCAGTTGCGGTTCTCTCCTGCGTCTCTGCGCCTCTGCGTGAGACATCTTGTTCAGCTTTGCACAAACCTCAATGACGAATGGCATCACTTGACCAGAGCGGAAGCGTCAACATACAGGACGCTCTCCGCGCAGCAACCGCACCGTCTTGCGCCAGAGTACGAGCAGACGCCCAGCTTCGCGCTCGCGCTCGGTATAGGGCCGCAACACGTATCCAGGTTCGGGCTCCCGGACGTAAACGCCGCGGGCCCGCATGCGTTCCATCCATGGTGGGGTGATTCCCTGCTCGTTCCGATGGGTTTCCACGCCTCTACCTCATTCCAGCGTGAGTGTCAGAACCCTGGCGCCAAGTCGCGCCATCGACACTCCGCAAACGGGACGCCGCGCTCCAGTCCTCGCGCCTGTACAACAGCCTCACCCAAAGACACAGAGGGCACGGAAAGAACCGCTAGAGGTTCTCTCCGTGCCTTTCCGTTTCCCTCTGTGGCCTCTGTGTGAGGCCTTTCCCGATGTCAGGACGCGCGCCGCCGCATGCGGTGCATCACCCAGGCCTTGAGCTGCGCCTCGTCCGGGCGGGGATGGCCGCGCTCGGTGAGCCACTCGGCCATCCAGGCGGCGAACATCGGTGGCAGGTGGCGCCGGGGGACGTACTGGGCGCCGTCCGCCACGCTGAAGCCCTGCGTCGGCTCCGGTTCCGCGACGTCGCCGGGGCGGAGAAGGCGCAGCGCGCGCGACCGGCCGGGGGTGCGCAGGATGTAGCCCTTCTCCTGCAGCGTGTTCAGGTGCTCGGCCACGGTGGAGATGGCACGGTAGCTGAAGCGCTCCGCCACCTCCTCGTGGCTGGGCGCGTACCCTTTCTCTTCCAGGTATTCCCGCAGGTAGCCCAGTATCTCCACCTGCCGGCGGGTGAGCGGTTCCATGTCCATGCCCCACTGTGGGTTGCGGTTTCCGTCCCGTTCAGCCCGTGCGCTCCACGATCATCAGGCTCCCCGCCGGCCACGCCGCCAGCGTGGGGTGCTCGTCGTCCGCCCGGCCGCGCACCAGGCGGTACGAGCGGCCGTCATCCGCGGGGTGGAATTGGAAGGCGAGCTCGTGCTCCTCGAAGACGCGGAACCAGCGCACCCAATCCGCCTCAGCCGCCGGCGCGTCCGGATCGAAGTCGATGCGGAGCGGTCCCTCGGCGCCGTTGCCGAAGGCGGGGGCGCCGCCTCGCTCCTCCATCCAGAGCCGGATCTCGACCGGATCGCGCGTCCTCTTCGAGCTTCTCATCCCCCACCTCCAATTACGTCGGCTGTTCAGCTTCCGCCCGGCCGCACGTTCGGCATCGGGCGCCCTGTGCTCACCCCGTGCGGCGCAGCGATGCCAGGTTCTTGAGCCGGTCGATCCGCCTGCGCAGCGCGTCAGGGCGGCGCGCCAGCCAGGGGAAGGCGTCCTCCAGGGCGAAGGCGAGCACGCCCGGCACGTCCTCGAAGCCGAGCTCCAGCGCCTGCTGCACCGTGCACACGTACTCCACCACCACGTCGCCGCCGTCGCGAAGCTGGTGGTGGCGGATGCCCAGCCAGCGCAGCTCGGAAAGGACGTTGGCCAGCACTTCGGCGTTCAGCGGGTTCGCCTCCACGCGCGTGCGGGCGGGGAAGGGGGTGTCCAGCCGGATCAGCTCCGCGGCGCGCGGTCCGTCCAGCGGCACCGCCGTGCGTCCCGCGCCGAAGCGCCGCTCCATCAGCCGCACGACCTCGGCGAGGATGCGCTGCGGGTCGGCCGGCTTCACCAGGCAGCCGTCGTAGTGGGCGGTGCCTGAGTGCGCGGCCTCGGAGTCGGCGGTCAGGCGCAGTGCGAGGGTGCCGGTGCACCCCGGCTCGCGGCGAAGCTCCTCCAGGAGGCGCGGGGCCGCGGGGTCGGGAAGGTCCACGATCACCAGGTCCGGGAACCACTCCACCGCCAGCCGCACCGCTTCCTCCTCGGTGCGCGCCTCCACCGCCTCGTAGCGGTTGCGCTGCAGGAGGAGGCGGAGCCCCGTGCGGATCACCTCGTTCTCGGAGACGACCAGCACGCACCCCGGCGCCGTCGCGTCCAGCCAGGCCTCCCTCACCCCTGCTTCGAAGTCGATCATCGTCCGCTCCTCGCGGTGTGTCAGGCGGCCGGCGCGGCGCGCAGGAAGCGCCGCAGCGGGATGGGCCGCTTCATCGCCGGGCCCCACAGGTCGCCGCGCTCCGCCAGCCGCGCGGGCAGGGTGCGCACGGTGAAGGCGTGCAGGTCCAGGTCGTCGGTCAGCTCGTCCCAGCTCAGGGGGGTGGAGACGGTGCCGCCCGGCTTGGCGCGGACGGCGTACACCCCCGCCACCGTCTTCCCCAGGATGTTCTGCAGGTAGTCCACGTACACGGTGCCGCGGGGGCGCCGCTTCACCATCCGCTCGACCGTCGCGATCTTGGGCGCGCGCGCGGCCACGCGGGTGGCGATGAACTGCGCCAGGAGCGTGGAGGTCTCCAGCGGCGTGCGCGCGGGGAGCGGGAGGTAGATGTGCAGCCCGCTGGAGCCCGACGTCTTGAGCGCCCCGTGCAGCCCCGCGCGGTCCAGCTCCTGCTTGACCAGCCGCGCCACCTCCACGACGGTCTGGAAGTCGGTCCCCTCGCCCGGGTCCAGGTCCAGGATCGAGTAGTCGGCGTAGTCCAGCCCGTCGACGCGCGAGTGCCAGGGGTCGTACGAGATGGCGCCGAGCTGCACCGTGTAGAGGAGCGTGGCCAGGTCGCCGCCGATCAGGCGCCGCTTCAGGTCGCCGTCCGGCTCGCGGATCGTCTCCACGCGCACACCCTCCGGCGTGTCAGCGTCGGGGGTCTGCTGATAGAAGGCCTGCCCCTCGATACCGTTGGGGAAGCGGCGCAGCACCAGCGGCCGGTCCTTCATGGCGGGGAGGATGTAGCGTGCCGTCTCCGCGTAATAGCGCAGCAGGTCGCCCTTGGTGATGCCGTCCGCGGGGAAGTAGACCTTGCCCAGGTTGCTGACGGAGAGCTGCTTCCCCTTTCCCAGCGCCACCACGCCGTCGCCGCCCTCGCGCTCGATCGCGTCCAGCCGCTCGGCCACGGAGCCCGCCGCGTGTTTTGGAGCCGGCGCGCCATCCCGCGGCTCTGGTGCCGGCGCGGAGACGCGGGCGTCAGGCTCGCGCACCACGGAGCGCGGGTCCTTGTCGTCGCGGAAGCCGAGGAAGACGGGCTGGCGCAGCTTCCCCGCGGAGGTCCACTCGTTGAAGCGGATCTCCACCACCAGCCTGGGCGTCACCCAGTGCGCCTTCTCGTTGGTGGCGGGCTTCTCCAGAAAGGGCGACGTCTTGCGCTCCAGCGGCTTCATGCGCCGCGCCGCGTCGGCCAGGCCCTTCTGGTCGAAGCCGGTGCCGGTGTGGCCCGCGTAGATGAAGCGCCCCTCCGCGTCGTAGTAGCCCAGGAGGAGCGCACCCACGTGCTGCCGCGAGTTGCGGGGCTCCGTCCATCCGCCCACGACCAGCTCCTGGCGGTTCTCCAGCTTCAGCTTGACCCAATCGCGCGAGCGCTTGCCGGCCGCGTAGCCGCTGGAGGTGCGCTTCGCCACCAGCCCCTCCCACCCGCCGGCGCGGGCGCGCGACATCATCTCGTCCACGTCCGCCGAGCTCTCGCCCAGCCGCAGCACGTCGGTGGCGCGGCCTTCGAGCAGCTCCTCCAGCGCTTCGCGGCGGTCGCTCCACGGCTCGCGCAGCAGGGGGCGCGCGCCGTCCAGCAGCAGGTCGAAGGCGACGAGGGCGGCGGGCTCGCGGGCCGAGCTGTTGGCGATGTCGCGGTCGTTGGTGAGGTGCATACGGCCCTGCAGCGACTCGAAGCGCACCACCTCGCCGTTGCGCACGCCGATCAGCTCGCCGTCCAGCACCACGTCGCGCCCCAGCTCCTGGCGGAAGGCGAGGAGCGCCTCCACGACCTCGGGAAACTGGCGCGCCTTGTCGTTGCCGTTGCGCGTCACCAGCGCCGCCGTGCCGTTCCCCACGAAGGCGAGCACGCGGATGCCGTCGTACTTCGGCTCGAAGGTCCACCCCTCGCCGCTCGGCACCGTGCCCCCGGCGGAGGAGGCGAGCATCGGGAGCACGACAGGGGTTGGCGCGGCGGCGGGGACTGGTTGCGGAGCAGATGTCGCACTGGTGGCACGATTGGAGCGCCACACACGGCGGCCTCCACGGCCGGAGGCGATCTCCTCCATGGTCCGGCCCGTCTCCACTGAAGTGTCGTACTCCGCGGCGGGGTCCAGCCCATCGCCGGAGTGGTCGTCGCGGTGCTTGATGAGGAGCCACTGCGGCTTCGAGCCGCCCTCGCCGCGGCGGGTGCGCACCAGGGCGTAGGAGCCGCGCAGCCGCTCGCCGTGGAAGGTGATGTCCAGCTTCCCCTTCTTGTGCTGCGCGGCGAGGAACTCCTCCGGGTCCTCGTTGGGGAGGACGTCGTCCGCGGTGTAGGTGCCGCGGTCCCACAGCATCACGGTGCCGCCGCCGTACTCGCCGGCCGGGATGGTGCCCTCGAACGTGTTGTACTCCATGGGGTGGTCCTCCACCTCCACGGCCAGGCGGCGGTCCGCCGGGTCGCCGGAGGGGCCCTTGGGCACGGCCCAGCTCTTCATCACCCCGCCCAGCTCCAGCCGCAGGTCGAAGTGCAGGTGGCTGGCCGCGTGCTTCTGCACCACGAAGCCGAGCCCCACCGCCTTCTTCTTTCGCGCACGCGCGCCGCGCGGCTCCGGCGTCTTGCCGAAGTCGCGCTTGGCCTGGTACTCCGCCAGGTCGCCCGCGGGTGCGGAGGTGCGGCGGGGCTTCGCCATGGGCTACGCCGACTTCCGCTTCTTGGGAGCCGCCGCCGCCTTCTTCTTGGCCGCCGCGGGCTTCGACGACTCCTTGATGCTCTCCTGCAGCCGCGCCATCAGGTCGATGACGCCCGTGCTGTCGGGCTCGTCCGCCTCGGCCAGCGACGGCTTCTGGCCCTTGAGCTTGGCCTGGATCACCTCCATCAGGCTCTCGCTGTAGACATCGCGGAACTTGCCGGGATCGAACGGCTCGCTCAGGTTCTCCACGAGCTGCTCCGCCATCTTCAGCTCCTGCGGGCGCAGGTCCTTGACCTCGGGGATGCGCAGCTCGCGCACGTCCACCAGCTCGCGCTCGTAGCGCATGAGCTCCAGCACCAGCGCGTCGCCCACCGCCTTGAGGCCGGCCAGGTGCGTCTTCTTGCGCAGCACGAAGCTGCCGACGCCGATCGACCCGGTGTTCTCCATCGTCTGGCGGAGGAGGACGTAGGCTTTCTCGCCGCCCGGCATGGGGGCCAGGTAGTAGGGCTTGTCGAAGTAGCGCGGATCGACGTCATCCTCCTTGACGAACGCCGCGATCTCGAACGAGCGCGAGGTGGCGCGCTCGGCCTGCTCCAGCTCCTCGTCGGAGATGACGATGTACTTTCCCTTCTCGTACTCGTATCCTTTGACGATCTCGTCGGCCGGAACCTCCTTTCCTTCGCGCTCGCAGACCTTCTTGTAGCGGATGCGCGACTTGTCCTTGGCGTGGAGCTGGTTGAAGCTGATCCCGCTGTGCTCGCGCACCGCGCTGTGCAGCGTCACCGGGATGGTCACCAGACCGAAGCTGATGGCGCCCTTCCAGATCGTGGTAGGCATCTCGTGCCATGCGTGCAATGTTTTACGGCGGGCGGGTTGGACCGCCGGGGATGGGTCCGAAAGGCACTTCGCGTGCCGTAGCAGTTTCTGTAAACACCACACTGACAACGAGTTAGCTGTAAGCAGACAGCTTACAGGCGCGCCGCAACCTTGTGCCTGAGCGGGAGTTCGACGCTATATTCCGGACCACTCCCCGCCGCGGTCCGGGACTTGCCCCTGGCGTAAAGCCCTGTCCGGACCCACAACCCGACGCACACCTCCCATGACGAGCATCGCCACCCCCGCCGTGGAGCCCCGCCGCCCCGGCCAGCTTCTGAAAGAAGAGTTCATCGACCGCGACCCCGGGCTCACGCAGGGCCGCGTGGCGCTTGGGATGGGCGTTTCGCGCCCGCACCTGAACGACCTGCTGAACAAGCGGGAGAAGCGGGTTACGGCGGAGATGGCGCTGCGGCTGGCGCGCTTCTTCGGCACGCGCGCGGAGAGCTGGCTGTACGCGCAGGCGGACTGGGACCTGCACACGGCCCGATCCGACCGCCGCCTGACGGCGCAGGTGGAGCGGATCATCCCATGGTACCGCGAGAACGGCCCCATCTTCCGCCACCCCGCCGAGTCCGCCGCGGCCGCCGCCACCGAGCTCGTCTCGCCGATGAAGCGCGAGGAGATCGCGCAGCGCGTCCGCGACCGCGTGGGCGCCCGCCGCGCTCCCGAGCGGCGCAAGATCGACCCGTCCACCATCCGCTTTCCGCGCAGCGCGTAAAACAGCTAGGGCTCACGCGAAGACGCAAAGACGCAAAGACCTGCAGATGCACGGCTCCTCCACTATCCGTGTGCTGTGTGCAGAGCTTTCCACTTTTCTTTTCTTCGCGTCTTTGCGTCTTTGCGTGAGCCCTGCTGTTGAAGTTCTGGAAGGCTTGTGCAGTCAGGGTAAGTAGCACATTTTGTGGGCACGCTCATGCCTTTTGCGCCACGTGTAGTACGCACTCGCGTGCTACTCCCGCAGCATCCCCGCTCCAGCACCCCCTCCGCACCGGGCACCATGATCCGGACCGTGCAGCTTCCCGCGCACTTCTACCTCGCCCGCGCCACCGTGCCGGGCGGCGAGCCGCGCGACCTTCCGCCGTGGGACGACGCCCGCGACTACGTGACCGACGGCGCCCGCTACGGCGTGCGCTTCGACAACGGCGAGGTGCTCTGGTTCGCCGGCTCCGACCGGTTCCGCGTGGAAGAGCTGCGCGCCGACTTCGCGGGGACCGACCTCGACGCCATCGTGAACGGATTGCGCGCCTACATCGCCGACGACGAACGCCTGCGCGCCCTGTGGGCGGGCGACCTCACCGCACTCGACCGCCTGCGCGCGGAGGAAGCCCGATGAAGTTCGAGTACATCGACCAGGAGCCCGGCGCCCGCATGCTTGTGGTGGGCGTGGGCGGCGGCGGCGGGAACGCCGTCAACCGCATGATCCACGAGCAGTTGGAAGGGGTGGAGTTCATCACGGTGAACACCGATGCTCAGGCGCTCGCCCGCTGCCACTCCGACGTGCGCATCCAGATCGGGCGGAAGCTGACGCGCGGCCTGGGCGCCGGCGCGCGCCCCGAGGTGGGCCGCCACGCGCTCGAAGAGAACGCCGACGACGTGCGCAAGGCGCTGGCGGGCGCGGACCTGGTGTTCGTCACCGCGGGGATGGGCGGCGGCACCGGCACCGGCGCCGGCCCCCTCATCGCCGAGATCGCGCGCGAGCAGGGGGCGCTCACCGTGGCCGTCGTCACCAAGCCCTTTTTGTTCGAGGGGAAGCGGCGGATGAAGCACGCCGAGGAGGGCCTGGAAGCCCTCGCGCGCGCCGCCGACACGCTCGTCGTCGTCCCCAACGAGCGCCTGCTCTCCATCGTGGGGAAGGGGACTTCGTTCGCCGACGCGCTCAAGAAGGCGGACGAGGTGCTGCTGCACGCCACGCAGGGGATCTCGGACCTGATCCGCGTCACGGGCGAGGTGAACGTGGACTTCGCCGACGTCCGCACGGTGATGAGCAACCGCGGCACCGCGCTGATGGGCACCGGCTTCGGGCGCGGCGAGAACCGCGCGGTGGAGGCGGCGCAGGAGGCGATCTCGTCGCCGCTGCTGGACAACATCTCCGTGCGGGGCGCGGCGGGCGTGCTCATCAACATCACCGGCGGGCCTGACCTGTCGCTGGACGACGTGAGCACCGTCTCCTCCACCATCCAGGAGGCCGCCGGCGACCAGGCGGAGATCATCTTCGGCACCGTGCACGACCCGCGCATGGGCGACGAGGTGCGTGTGACCGTGATCGCGACCGGCTTCGAGAAGCTGGTCAAGGAGCCGCCCGTCGTCACGCACCAGGGGCTGGGAGGCCTGGGCCCGCTCGGCCGCAAGCACACCACCCCTCCCAGCGACGCCGCGCCGGACATGACCAAGCCCACCTTTTTGAGGCGCAACTTCGGCGCTTGAACTGCAATCTCACACAGAGACACAGAGGAGCACGGAAAGAACAGCGGAGGGTCTTCTGCGGCTCGTGGTTCTCCTCCGTGTTCTCTGTGTGAGATGAGGGGCTTCGTGGAAAACGCGGGCGCGTGATTCGGTTGGCTGACATCTTGCCGACGAATCATCACATGAGCCAGGAAAAGAAAAGCGAAGAAGCGGAGCGCGCGGCGGCGTTCGAGCGCGGGCGCCAGCGGCGGCTCGGCGGCGAAGAAGGGGCGAAGCTCGAGGCGATCCGCGAGGAGATCCGCGCCGGGAACCCCGCCATCGCCGCGCTCGCCGAGAACGTGCGCGACTACGCCATCTTCCTCCTGAACCCCGACGGAGTCATCGTCTACTGGGGCGAGGGCGCCCACCTGATGAAGTGGTGGACTCGCGAGGAAGCCGAAGGGGGGCACCTCCGCTTCCTGTACCCGGAAGGCGGCTCGGAGGACGGCACGGCCGAGGAGCATCTCCGGCAGGCCGCGGAGAGCGGCGAATACACGGGCGAGGGGCAGCGGGTGCGGCGCGACCTCTCCACCTTTTGGGCCAACGTCACGCTGACCGCGCTCCGCGATCCGGGCGGGGAGCTGTTCGGCTTCTGCAAGGTCACGCGCGACATGACGGCGCGCCGCGCGCTGGAGACCTCCCTCGCCGCCGCCAACTCCGCGCACACCGCCCGCGACGTCGCGCTGAAGCTCGCCGACGAGGCGGACGGCGCGCGCGTGCGCGCCGAAGAGGCGGCGGAGTTCGAGCGCGAGCACTCACGCGGCTCGCGCGAGTACATCACGCGCGTGCTGGAGCCCGAGCTCGCCGACGAGCGCGCCCGCCGCGCCCGGGCGGAGGGCGGGTAGGGGGCCCCACCCCCAGCGTCGCTCCGCGACGCATCCCCCTCCCCCAAAACTGCCTGGGGGAGGGGGGTGCTGTTTTGTGCGCGTTGGCGGGCGGTGGCGTGTGAAGCCGGGTGCCAGAAACGCGTCGGATGATCCGCTCTCGCAAGCGGGCTGCGGCACCCGTCGAGGCACGGGCAGCCACGCGGGGCGGCCCCTACCGGATCTGTGCGCAGGGGCGGGCGTCGGTGCGGGGGCGGGCACGGGCGCGATGAATCGCGCCCCTACAAGGACGGGGCGGCGCCGGGACCTGGATGACGGGACGGATCTCGGCCCAGCCACCCCCTCTCCCAGGCAGTTTTGGGGGAGGGGGATGCGCCGCGGAGCGGCGCTGGGGGTGGGGGCCCTTACCCCTCCAGCACCACCGCCCCCGCCCCCCGCATCTCCAGCCGCCCCTCACGTGTCAGCGTCGCAAGCGAACCCTCCGCCTCGCCGCCGAAGCGCGCTTCCTCGGTGGACAGCAGCAGCCGCCAACCAGACTCAGGCCGCGTCTCGTCGAGCGCGGCGAGGTCGGCGGTGAGGGAGTCGCCGAAGTTGGCGATCACCATCAGGTCCGGCTCGCCCGCGGCGCCGCGGCGGCGCAGGGCCACACCGTCATCGCCCAACACGGCGACGGTGAAGTCCTTGCGGGCGCGGCGCCGGAGGGCGGGGTGCTCTCGGCGCAGGCGCAGGAGCGTGCGGTAGAGCGCCAGGATGCCAGCGTGCGGCGGGCGCTCGCTCTCTTCCCAGCGCAGGCGCGAGCGCTCGAACGTCGCGGGCGACTGCGGGTCCGGGATGCGCTCGCGGTTGGCCGGGTCGCTGAAGGCGGAGAACGACTTGAACTCGTTGCGGCGCCCCTCCGTCACCAGCTTGCCAAGCTCCTCCGGGTGGTCCGTGAAGTACTGGAAGGGCGATGACGCGGCCCACTCCTGCCCCATCCACAGCATCGGCGTGTAGGGGGAGAGGAGGAGGAGCGCGCTGGCGGCGCGGTAGGCGGGGAGCCCCACCACGTCGTGCAGCCGGTCGCCCAGCGGACGGTTCCCCACCTGGTCGTGGTTCTGGATGCAGTGCACGAAGGCGCGCGGCGGAAGGTCCGCGGCCGGGGTGCCCCGCTCCTCGCCGCGGTGCTCCGCGAGCTGCCCCTCGAAGTACCAACCCTTCTGCAGCGTGTCCGCCAGGTCCGCGGCGCTCCCGGTGAAGTCCGCGAAGTAGCTCTCGCGGTCGCCGGCCGTCTTCACGCGCACCTGGTGGTGGAAGTCGTCGGCCCACACGCCGTCCAGCCCCAGCCCTCCCTCGGCGGTGGGGGTCACCACCTGGCGCTCGTTGCGGTCGTCCTCGGCGATCAGCACGAAGTGGCGGCCGGGGACGGAGGCGCGCGCCCGCTCCGCCAGCTCGGTCAGGACGTGGCGCGGCGAGTCGTCCATGATGGCGTGCGTGGCGTCCAGGCGCAGGCCGTCCACGTGGTACTCGATGGCCCAGTGCACGGCGTTCTGGATGACGAACTCGCGCATCGCCGCGCTCCCCTCGCCGTCGTAGTTGACGGCGGCGCCCCAGGGGGTCTGGTGCGCTTCGTTGAAGACCTTGCCGCTGGTGAAGGCGGGAAGGTAGTTCCCCTCCGGCCCGAAGTGGTTGTAGACCACGTCCATCACCACGGCCAGGCCGCGCGCGTGCGCCGCGTCCACCAGCCGGCGCAGCCCCTCCGGCCCGCCGTACGGCGCCGCGGGCGCAAAGAGCCCCACGCCGTCGTACCCCCAGTTGCGCGCGCCGGGGAAGGTGGCCACGGGCATCGGCTCGATGGCCGTCACGCCGAGCTCCACCAGGTCGTCCAGGCGGCGGACCAGCGCGTCAAAGGTCCCCTCCTCCGTGATCGTCCCCACGTGCAGCTCGTAGATGACCATCTCCTCCAGCGGCATCCCCTTCCAGCCGGCGTCGGTCCAGCGGAAGGCGCTCGGGTCCACCACTTCGGACGGGCCGTGCACCCCCTCCGGCTGGGCGCGGCTGGCGGGATCGGGAAAGGTGTCGCCGCCGTCCAGGCGCAGCTTGTAGCGGGCGCCCGCGCCCACTCCCTCCACGAACGCGCTCCAGTACCCCTCGCCCTCCGCCTCCATCGGCACGACGCGCTCGGCATCCGGGCCGTAGAGCACCACGTCCATCGTCTCGTGGCCCGGCGCCCACACGCGAAACCGCGTTCCGTTCTCTTCGACGCTCGCCCCGATGGGGAGCGTGGATACGTCCACTGCGCTCACGTCGTCTCCGGTTCGCTCTTCGTTCGATTCACACAGCACCACCATCGAGCGCCCCTCCATCTTGAGGGTGTCGCAGTCGTGGTAGTGGCGGGTCCCCTCCTCCAGATCCGGCTCGTTCGTGTCCAGCACCACCATCCACCCCCGCGCCGGGCCCACGTCGGGGAGGGTGAAGTCGATCGCCCCGCCGTCCGCGTTGAAGAGGAGCAGAAAGGTGTCGTCGGACATGCGCTGGCCCTGCTCGTCCCACTCCTCCATCTCGCCGCCCAGCACCATCCCGAAGCAGCGCACGAAGCCGGCGTTCCACTCCTCGTCGGTCATCTCGCGGCCGTCGGGGCGCACCCAGGTGACGTCCTTGACGTCCGACCCGCGTATCCCGCGCCCCCGAAAGAACTTGCGGCGGCGGAAGGTGGGGTGGTCGGCCCGCAGCTTCGCCACTCGGCGCGTGAACTCCAGCATGGTGCGGTCTGCGGCGGTGAGATCCCAGTCGATCCAGGAGATCTCGTTGTCCTGGCAGTACGCGTTGTTGTTGCCGCGCTGCGTGCGCCCCATCTCGTCGCCTCCGCAAATCATGGGCACCCCCTGTGACAGGAGCATGGTCGCCATGAAG
>DASVTZ010000257.1 GCA_036387335.1 Longimicrobium sp. | reverse complement strand
GGTGCCCCTCTCGTTATCGGGAGAGGGGGAGAACAACGCACGAGGCCCGCGGGAGATCGTCTCCTCGCGGGCCTCGTGGTGTCGGTGGGGGTGAGGTATCCCTCCCACGCCGCTTCCAAACATATAGCGCACCCCAGGACTTGCGGCAAGACGGGGGGCACCGTGCAGAGTAGTCGGCCGAATTCTGAGGGTGTGGCCGGAAAACTGGGCGAGAGGGAGGCGCGAGATGATGGATCATGCGGTGGTGATCGCCGGCGGGGGGCCGACGGGGCTGATGCTGGCGGGGGAGCTGGCGCTGGCGCGGGTCGAGGTCGTCATCGTCGAGCGGCGCGAGAGCCAGGAGCTCGCGGGGTCGCGAGCGGGCGGGCTGCACGCGCGCACCCTCGAGGTCCTCGATCAGCGCGGAATCGCGGATAGGTTTCTGGCGGAGGGGAAGAAGGCGCAGGTCGCGGGGTTCGCGTGGGTTCCGCTCGACATCAGCGACTTTCCCACGCGGCACAACTACGGTCTCGGGCTGTGGCAGAACCACATCGAGCGCATCCTGGCCGGGTGGGTCCGCGAAATGGGCGTGCCGATCCACTACGGCACCGAAGTGACCGGGTTCGCGCAGGACGACGACGGGGTGGATGTCGGGCTGTCCGATGGGCGGTCGCTGCGGGCGCGGTACCTGGTGGGGTGCGATGGAGGGCGCAGCATCGTGCGCAAAGCAGCGGGCATCGAGTTTCCCGGGTGGGATGCGACGACGAGCGCCTTGATCGCCGAGGTCGAGATGGTCGAAGAGCCGGAGCTCGGCACCCGCCACGACGCGCTCGGCGTCCACGCGCTGGGGCGGCGCGAGTACGAGATCCGCGACGGCAAGGTGGTCTACAAGGACGAGGGGCCGGTGGGGGTGATGGTGACCGAACGGCGCCCCGGAACCGGCGAGCCCACCCTGCGCGACCTCAGCGAAGCGGTCATCGCCGTGTACGGCACGGACTTCGGGATGCACAGCCCCACCTGGATCTCCAGGTTCACCGACATGGCCCGGCAGGCGGCCGCCTACCGCCACCGCCGCGTGCTGCTGGCCGGCGACGCCGCGCACGTGCATAGCCCGGTGGGTGGACAGGGCCTCAACACGGGCGTGCAGGATGCCGTGAACCTCGGCTGGAAGCTGGCCCAGGTGGTCCACGGCACGTCACCCGACACCCTCCTGGACACGTATCACGCGGAGCGGCACCCGGTCGGCGCGCGCGTGCTGCGGAACACGATGGCGCAGATCGCCCTCCTCCGCCCCGATGAGCGCAGCAAGGCCGCGCGCGAAACCGTGGCGGAGCTCCTCGGCATGGACGAGCCGCGCCGCCGGATGGCCGCGGAGATGTCTGGTCTGGGAATCCGCTACGATCTGGGCGATGGACACCCGCTCCTGGGACGCCGCATGCCCGATCTCGATCTGGTCACCGCCGATGGACCACTGCGCGTCTTCGCCCTGCTGCACGATGCGCGGCCGGTGCTCCTCAACTTCGGCGAGCCCGGCGGGTTCGACGTCGGGGGGTGGGCGGATCGCGTTCGGTTGATCGACGCTCGCTACGATGGCTCGTGGGAGCTCCCCGCCATCGGCATGGTCACAGCTCCCCGCGCGGTGCTGATCCGGCCGGACGGGTACGTGGCGTGGGTGGGCGATGATTCGTGGCAAGGGCTCGAGGACGCGCTCGCCACCTGGTTCGGAGCCGCGACGAGCTAGACGGCGGCGGGGCGAGGCGGGGCGGGGAAGGCGACTTCGCTCGTAATCTCGGACGCGCGGTCCTCCAAGGCGGAGGCGGCGGCGAGGACGAGGGCGATCCAGACGCAGTCGGCCAGGAAGAGGTGGGTGAGCTGCATCCAGAGCGGCACCCGCAGGACGATGTTGATGACGCCAGCCGCCACCTGCATCGCGAAGAGGGTGGTCAGGATGGTGGCGAGGCGGAGCGTGGCGGGGGTGGGGCGGGCGCGGCGCACCACCCAGGCGACGATGGTGATGTACACGCCGGTGGCGATGGCCAGCAGCGGGTGCACGATTCGCAGCCGCTCCAGGAAGTGGGCCGTCGAGGAGAACTCGAAGCCCACCGTGGTCTTGGGGAAGAGCGTGTCGCCGAGCGCCGTCACCGCGCCGGTGGCGCCCACCAGGATCGTGGCGCCGAGGGCCGAGAGCAGGACGGCGCCCAGCGCACCCCGGCCGCGCACCCTCACGTCGCCGCCGCCGGAGGCCCACCAGCCGGTCAGCGTGAGAGCGCCCAGCAGGAGAAAGGTGTTCACCAGATGCGCGGCCATCGAGAATGCCCGGAACGCGGACTTGTCGTCCGCCACCAGTTCGAACAGCACCAGGCCGGCCCCGAGGAGCGCCTCCACCAGGATCAGCGCCATCGAGAGCGCCGCGCCACGCCGCACGCGGTGCCCGGCGGGGAACGCGCGCCACGCCCACACCGCCATTGCCACCACCAGCAGCAGCGCGAGGCCGCTGGTGGCGCGGTGCGCGAGCTCGATGAGGAGCTCGTGCGAGGCGAGCTCCGGCATCACCTCGCCGTTGCAGGCGGGCCAGTGGCGGCCGCAGCCGGCGCCGGAGTTGGTGGCGCGAACGACCGCGCCCCACAGCACCACGGCGACGTTGAAGGCCAGCACGCCCCACGCGTAGCGGGCGAAGCCGGAGGTGGAGCGGAACAGCGGTCTCATTCGGACGGGCTCTGGTACAGGGTGGAGGCCCAACGGTACACCCCCGCCGCGCCACCGCGCAAGTGGTTGCGCAAGCATGGGTTCGGCGACGTGGGGAGCGTGTGGGGGAATGCCCCACGCGGGGGTCGGGAGCGCGCCGCACGCGGGCGCGCCGGGGTGGCGCACGTCCGTGCGGCGTGTATATTTGCGCTCGTCCGCGCCCGCCAGACCGGCGCGCGCGCGGCCCCCACGAACGACGCCCTCCACGGGGCGCCGAGCCCGTAGCTGATGCACGATACTCTTCCAGCCGTGACGGCCGCCCCCGCGGAGGCACACACGGACGCCGGGATGACCACCGCCACGCAGCGCGCCGGAATCGAGGCGGCGCGGCGCGGCGGCGCGGGCGTGCGCCAGCTTCTGCGCGACTACGTGACGCTCACCAAGCCGCGCATCATCTCGCTGCTCCTGGTGACCACCGTCACGCCCATGTTCATCGCGCTGCGCGGCTGGCCGTCGCTGTCCGTGGTGCTGTGGACGATGCTGGGCGGCTACCTGATGGCGGGGGGCGCCAACGCGATCAACATGTTCATCGATCGCGACATCGACGCGCACATGCCGCGCACCAAGCTGCGCCCCATTCCCAGCGGGCGGATGTCGCCGGGGCACGTGCTGGGCTTCGGCATCACGCTGGGCGCCGCGGCGTTCGCGACGTTCGCGCTGCGCGTGAACCTGCTGAGCGCGTGGCTGGCGCTGGCGGGGCTCCTCTACTACGTCTTCATCTACACCCGCTGGCTCAAGCGCACCTCGCCCCAGAACATTGTCATTGGCGGGGCCGCGGGCGCCTTTCCGCCGCTCGTCGGCTGGGCCGCCGCCACGGGCGAGGTGTCGCTGACGGCCGCGTACCTCTTCCTGATCGTCTTCTTCTGGACGCCGCCGCACTTCTGGGCGCTGGCGCTGGTGAAGCAAAAGGACTACGGCCGCGTGGGCGTCCCCATGGCGCCCAACGTGTGGGGCGAGCGCGAGACGATGCGCCAGATGCTCTTCTACACGCTGATCATGATCCCGGTCACGCTGGCGCCCGTCACCTACGGAGGGCTGGGGCTGGTGTACGGCGTGTCCGCGGCGGTGCTGGGGCTCTGGTTCCTGCGCGACGTGGTGCGGGTGATGCGGGCCGGCAACTTCACCCAGCCGGCGTGGACGCTGTACCGCAACTCGCTGCTGTACCTGGCGCTCCTCTTCGCGGCGATGGCGGTGGACGGCGTGGTCCCGGGCGCGCGCGTGGGCCACGACCCCATCATCCTGCGCGATCCCGACATCGCCGCCGCCGCGCGATGAGCGACACGCTCGCCTTCCACGCCGCCTCTCCGGACGGCCACGAGGGCTTCGTGGTCCTCCTCCAGCGCCCCGGGGCGGACGGCACGCTGAGCACGACGGAGTGGCCGGCGGGCGCCTACCTCGAACCCGGCCGGCAGGGCGGCACCTCGGTGGATGAACTGCTCGCACGCGTCCGGCAATGGCGCTCGGCCGGGTGGAAGCTGAGCGAGCCGCTGGAACGCATCGAAAGCTGGCTGCGGCACCCGCCGCGCTGACCCGCCCCCCGCGGCGCCCGCCGCACCCCCATCCCTTCTCCTGAAGGCCCTCCGCGATGACCACGCCGCACCGCGCATCGCCGCGAAGCCAGGCCCGCTGGGACGCCGCCGCCGACGAGCACGAAGTCGCCCTCGCCGCGTACCTCCAATCGGCCTCCGCCCTGCCGCACGCATCGTGGACGCGGCCCTGGGGGGAAGGGAAGTGGACCCCCGCCCAGGTCACCGAGCACCTGACGCGGGCCTACGAGGCCCTCCTCGACGAATTGCGCGAGGGGCGCCCGATGCGCGAGAAGCTGTCGGGATGGCGAAAGAAGATGGTGCGCACCGTCATCCTCCCCCACATCCTCTTCCACCGCACGATCCCCCTGCGCGTCCCTTCGCCGCGCGAAATGCGCCCGGGCGAGCCGCGCGCGGACCGCGACGGGGCACTGGAGGCGCTCCGCGAGCTGGGCGAATGCTTCACCGCCGAACTCGCCGCCGCCCGCGAGCGGGGCTCCGACGGGCTCACCCATCCCTACTTCGGCAAGCTGGAGCCCATCAAGGCGCTCCGCTTCGTCGCCATCCACCTGGACCACCACCGCAGGCAGATCGAGCGCACCCCGAAGTAATCCCTGCAAAGTCGGAAATGGAAGTCTCACGCAGAGGCGCAGAGACGCAGGAGAGAACCGCAACTGCATGGCTCACACAGAGACACAGAGCCACAGAGGAAGAACAGCAGAGGGCATCCCGCGCAGTCCCACGCACGCCCCCTCCCCCAGGCAGTTTTGGGGGAGG
>DASVTZ010000256.1 GCA_036387335.1 Longimicrobium sp. | reverse complement strand
CCCCCCCCCCCCCCCCGTGCCCCCGCCCGCTGCTTCTGGCCGCGCATTTGCTTTCCCCTTCCGCGCCAGCCATACCGTCCACCGATTTCCCACGGGTCCGTGTTGGAAACCCCTCCCGCCCTGCCCAATCCGCCCACCGCGAGAGCGTCGGGGCTGCGCACGCTCGTGCGCTACGCGGAGCGGGCGATGGTGCGCTCGTCGGACGCGGGGGAGATCAGCGGGAACTCGGCGCGGCTGCTGGTGGATGGGCCGCAGGCGTTTCCCGCGTGGCTGGAAGCGATCGCCGGCGCGCAGCGGTGGATCCACCTGGAGAACTACGCCATCCGCGACGACCTGGCGGGGCGCACCTTCCGCGACGCGCTGGCGGAGAAGGCGCGCAGCGGGGTGCCCGTGCGGGTGCTGTACGACTGGGTGGGGTGCTGGGCCACGCCTCGCTCTTTCTGGCGCCCGTTGCGCGAGGCGGGCGCCGAGGTGCGCTCCTTTGCGCCGCCCAGCATCACCGATCCGCTCCACTTCATGCGCCGCGACCATCGCAAAGTGGTCGCCGTGGACGGGGACTACGCCTCCGTAGCCGGGATGTGCATCGGCGACGAGTGGGCGGGGTCGCCGCACGAGGGGATCACCGCGTGGCGCGACACGGGTGTGGAGTTCCGGGGGCCCGCGGCGGCCGCCATCGACCGCGCCTTCGCCCGCACCTGGCGCGCCGCCGGCCCCCCGCTCCCCCCTGGCGAGGTGCCTGATCCGGAGCAGGTCGCCCCCCGCGGCGACGTGGCGGTGCGCGTGGTGGAGGGAGAGCCGGGGAAGAGCCGCATCTACCGTCTGATGCAGTTCGTGGCCGTGGGCGTGGAGCGGCGGCTCTGGATGACCGACCCCTACTTCGTCCTCCCCCCCGCGATGGTGGAAGCCCTCGCCTCCACCGCGCGCGACGGGGTGGACGTGCGCGTCCTGGTCCCGGCCTACAACAACTGGCCCATCGTGGGGGGGATGTCGCGCGCCGGCTACCGGCCGCTGCTGGAGGCGGGGGTGCGGCTCTTCGAGTGGGAAGGGCCCATGATCCACGCCAAGACCGCGGTGGCGGACGGGATGTGGTCGCGCATCGGATCCACCAACATGAACCTGGCGTCGCTGCTGGGGAACTGGGAGATCGACGTGGCCGTGACGGACCGCACCTTCGCGGCCGAGATGGAGGCGCTCTTCGAGGCGGACCTGGAGGCGTCGGTGGAGATCGCGCTGCGCACCTCCCCCGTGCCGGGCGCGGAGTTCAAGAAGGAACGTCGCGCCACCGAGCGCCTGGTAGTGACCGACGCGGAGGACCAGCGCCGCCCGGAGATTGCCTCGGCCCGCGAGGCGCGGGCGCACTCGTACCGGGGCACCGAGTTGGGGCGCATCGTGGGCCGCCTGGCGCGCGCCGGCACCGTCCTCGCGCGCGCGCTCGTGGGAGAGCGTCTGATCGGCCGCGAAGACATCGGCTGGGTGACCGCCCTCGCGGTGCTGATGCTGGTGCTGGCCGGGATCGGAATCGTGGCCCCGCGCGTCCTGGCCTGGCCCCTTTCGGTCGTCCTCTTCTGGCTCGCCATGGCCGCAATCGTGCGGCTCGCGTCGCGCCGGCGGCCCGCTGGGTAGGGGGAATGGGGAATGGGGAATGGGGAATTGGGAATTGGGCGAGAGGCCAGGACAACGGGACAGCCGACGGCCACCCACCAATTTGTCATCCTGAGGGAGCCGCCGACGCAGGAGCCGGCGGGGCGCTCCGGCCTGCCTGCGGCGACCGAAGGATCTAGCCGGCGAGACAGGAGGCCAGTGCGCGACTACGAGCCCCTCGTTGCGCGCAGTAGATCCTTCGCTCCGCGCCAGAGTTCGCAGACCGGTCGAGGATGGAGCTGCGCGTCGCTCAGGATGACAGAAGGGGGCGACGTGCCGCGCCGGCACCCGACCCCTTCCCATTCCCCATTCCCCATTCCCCATTCCCCATTCCCCTCTTCATCAGCAGGGTTGAATAACTCGTTGCGATGTACTATGTTAGATGCACGGAGCGGCGGCGGCGAACGCGACTCCGGCAGGTTCCCACCTTCGCCGCTCGCGGTTCCAGAGCCTTGCAGAAGTCCCGCACCACCCGCGGTACCCCCCATCAAGGAGGATGCATGGAGTTCAGGACGGCTTGGCCGGTCGCGGTACTGCTCGGCAGCGTCATGGGCGCCGCCGTGCTCGCCACCGACGGCCCGGATGCACGGAACACGGCGGCGCTCCGCAAGAGCCTGTTCGCCGCCGAGGCCCAGGCAGCCGACCCCTCCGCGAGCTTCGACATCCCGGTCGTCCGCAACGCCTCCGTGCTCCGCTTCGTAGGCATCTTCACGGGGAGCCAGCAGGACGAGATGGCCCTCTACCTCAAGCGCTCCGGCCGCTACGAGGAGATGATCCGCGCCAAGCTGCGCGCGCGCGGCATGCCCGAGGACCTGCTGTACCTCTCCATGATCGAAAGCGGGTTCAACACCAACGCCAAGTCGCGGGTGAGCGCGGTGGGCCTCTGGCAGTTCATGGCCCCCACGGCGCGCGACTACGGCCTCCGCGTGGACTCGTACGTCGACGAGCGGCGCGATCCGGAGCGCTCCACCGACGCCGCCCTGCGCTATCTGACGGACCTGCACGCGCAGTTCGGGGCCTGGTACCTGGCCGCCGCGGCGTACAACACCGGGCAGGGCCGCGTGGAGCGGGTGATGAAGAAGGTGACCGGGCGGTCGACGGGGAAGGACGGCGACTTCTGGCGCATCCGCCACGCCCTGCCGCGCGAGACGCGCGAGTACGTGCCGCAGATGGTGGCCGCGGCGCTGGTGGCCAAGGAGCCGCACAAGCACGGGCTGGGGAACGTGGAGCGCTGGCTTCCGCTGCGCGTGGACTCGGTGGACGTGCCGGGCGGAGTGGAGCTGGAGACGGTCGCCGCCGCGATCGGGTCGACGGAGAAGGAGCTCGTGCGCCTCAACCCACACCTGGTCCGCAAGATGACGCCTCCCGGGAAAAAGGTGTTCCCGGTCCGCGTCCCCCGTGGCCGCGGCGAGCTCTTCGCCGCCCAGTTCGAGCGGGTGAAGGCCGAGGCGGAAGCCCGCGAGGTGGTGCGCCTCGCCGAGGCGAAGGCAGCGGAGACGCGCCGCGCCGAGATCCGCCGGGCCGAGGCGAAGCGCGCCGAGACGCGCCGCGCCAGCCGCCCCCGCTCGGGCAGCCGGGCCCGCACCCACACGGTGCGCCGCGGCGAGAGCCTGTGGACGGTCGCCCGCCGCAACGACATGACGGTGGCGCAGCTCCGCCGGGCCAACGGGATGCGGAGCAGCAGCCGCCTTCAGCCGGGCCAGAAGCTGGTGATTCCGCGCGCTCGCTGAGCCGCCGGACGGTGTAAAACGGTCTAAGGCCGCCGTTCCCGCAGGGGAGCGGCGGCCTTCGCCGTTTGCTGGACCGCGCCGTGCACGTACATTCCCGCCATGGACCCTGCCCTCCTTCAGCCGCCAAGCCGCGCGATCCTCGTCTTTCTGGACGGCGTGGGGATCGGACCCGCGGACCGGGCGGTCAACCCGTTCGCGGCCGCCACCCTGCCGATCATCCGCGGGATGCTCGGCGGGCGCCTTCCCGTGACGGAGGACCTGGACCCGCGCGGCCGCATCACCTCCGCGGTCGCCGTCCTCGCCGCGGCGGACGCGACGCTGGGAATGGAAGGGGTGCCGCAGAGCGGAACGGGCCAGACGACGCTCCTCACCGGGCGCAACGCGGCGCGGGTGTACGGGCGGCACTTCGGACCCTGGGTGCCCACCGCGCTGCGCGAGATGCTGGCGGCGGAGAACCTCCTGCGCCGCGCGCGCGACGCGGGGCGCACGGTCGCGTTCGCCAACGCCTATCCCATCGCGCTGATCGACGCGGACCCGCGCATCTTCCGCCGCCCGGCCGCGCCGCCGCTGGCCGCCATCTCCGCCGGCGTCCTGACACGCGACGTGGAGCAGCTGGTGGCGGGCGATGCGGTCGCCTCCTCCATCACCAACGACCGGTGGCGCCAGCGCACGGCCGAGGTGCCGCCGGTGAGCGCGGAGCAGGCGGGGCGCAACCTGGCCGCCATCGCCGCCCGCGCGGAGGTGACGCTGTACGCGCACTACGACACGGACCACGAGGGGCACCGCGGCGGAATGGACGGCTCCGTGACCGCGCTGGAGCGGGTGGACGCCTTCCTGGGTGGCCTGGCAGGCGCGCTGGGCCCCGAGACGCTGCTGGTGATCTCCAGCGACCACGGCAACGTGGAAGACGTGCGCGAGGGCCACACCCTCAACCCCGTCCCGGTGCTGGCGATCGGCCCGGGGCGCGAGGCGCTGGCCCGCCGCATCCGCACCATCGCCGACGTGGCGCCCGCCATCCTGGACGCGCTCGGCATCCCCACACAACCCGACTCGACGACGTGACACCGATACGCGCGGTCCTGTACGACTTCGACGGCACGCTGGCGGACAGCACCGAGCTGATCATGCAGTGCTACCGCCACACCATGGCCACGCACCTGGGCGAGTGCCCGCCGGACGAGGAGTGGCTGAGCGGCTTCGGCACTCCGCTGGCGGACCAGATCGCCCGCTTCGCGCGCACGCCGGACGAGATGCGCGCGATGATGGACACCTACCGCGACCACCAGAACTCGATCCTGCGGACGGCGCTTCGCCCCTATCCGGGCACGGAGGAGGTGCTGTCCGAGCTGCAGCGCCGTGGCGTCCCGATGGCGATCGTAACCAGCCGCATGCGGCGCGCGACGTTGCTCGGCCTGGACATCTGCGGCCTGACGCGCCACTTCGAGGTCATCATCACCCCCGAGGACGTGCGCAACGCCAAGCCGGACCCGGAGCCGGTCCTCCTCGCGCTGGAGCGGCTGGGCGTCCCCGCCGCGGAGGCGCTCTTCGTGGGCGACTCCCCGCACGACGTCGCCGCCGGCCGCGCCGCCGGCACCCGCACCGCCGGCGTCCTCTGGGGCCCGTTTTCGCGCACGACTCTGGAGAAGGCGGGCCCGGATTACCTGCTGGAACGGCAGGACGAGGTGCTGGGGCTGGTGTAGGGGGCCCCACCCCCAGCGTCGCTCCGCGACGCATCCCCCTCCCCCAAAAACTACCTTGGGGGAGGGGGAGATCGCCGGCAACCGTGCGCGGCCTCCCCGCCAAGCCGCGGCCCTGCCGTATCCCATTCCCCATTCCCCATTCCCCATTCCCCTCAGTTCCCCCCGCCTTTCCCTCTCCGCCACCGCCCGCTATCTTGCCGCGCCGCGCGCCCGGAAAACGGCCGCGCGGCCCCTCGCCATCGATCAAAAGACCGCCTTTGCGACAGGAGTCGACCGTATGCGGATGCTCGTGCTCGGCGCGGGCCTGCAGGGTTCTGCGTGTGCTTACGACCTGCTGGCCAACACGGACCACGAGGTGGTCATCGCCGACCTCAAGGTCGACGCGCTTCCCGCCTTCCTCCAGCCGTACCTCGGCGGCCGGCTGACGGCGCAGCAGGTGGACGCCAACGACCGCACCGGGATCCGCGACGCCATGGAAGGCGTTTC
>DASVTZ010000255.1 GCA_036387335.1 Longimicrobium sp. | reverse complement strand
CCCCCCCCCCCCCGCGCGGCCCCCTCCCTACTCCGGAACGTACCGGCTCGTCAGATCCACCTGCGACTGCGCCCCGATCAGCCGCACCTCGTCCGGCCGCATGAGGGGATCGTCGCGGAGAGCGAGCTGCAGGCGGAACTGCTTCTCCAGCCCCTTCACGAACCCGGGCTCCTCCTCGATCACGTAGAGCGCGACCTCGGGGTGCACGCGGAACTGCAGCGCCTTCTCCTTGCCGTCGGCGGCGACGCGGCGGACGGAGCGCTCGATGCGGCGCACCAAGGTCTCCGGCGTGAAGACGCGGCCCGTGCCGGAGCAGGTGGGGCACGCCTCCGTCTGCGTCTGGTAGAGCGAGGGGCGCACGCGCTGGCGCGTCATCTCGATCAGCCCCAGCTCCGACACCTGGAAGGCCTTGGTGCGCGCCCGGTCGCGAGCCAGGTGCGTGCGCAGCTCCTGCAGCACCTTTTCGCGGTTCTGCTTCGACTCCATGTCGATGAAGTCGCAGACGATGATCCCGCCCACGTCGCGCAGCCTCAACTGCCGCGCGATCTCCTTGGCCGCGTCGACGTTGGTCTTGAGGATCGTCTTCTCGGGGTCTTTCTTCCCCGTGTAGCGCCCCGTGTTCACGTCGATGGAGACCAGCGCCTCCGTGGGCTCCACGATGATGTAGCCGCCCGAGGCCAGGTTCACGCGGCGTTGGAAGGCGTCGCGAATCTCGCTCTCCAGACCGCGCGCGTCGAAGAGAGGCGTGGAGTCGGTGTACAGGTGCACCCGCTCCACCAGCGTGGGGTCCACCTGCTCCAGGTAGGCGCGCACCTCGTCGAAGACGATCTGCGTGTCCACAACCAGCGAGTCCACCTTTTGAGAGAAGAGGTCGCGGATGATGCCGGAGGTCAGCTTCGCCTCGCGGTGCACCGGGGCGGGGGCGCGGCCGCGGGCGGCCTTCTTCTGGATGTTCTTCCAGGTGGACATCAGCGAGCGCATCTCGCGCTCGAACGTCTCGCGCGTGAGCTCCTCGCCCACGGTGCGCACGATGACGCCGCCGGACTTCTCCGGGAGGATCTCGCGGGCCAGGGCGCGGAGGCGGGCCCGCTCCTCCTTGTCCTCGATCTTGCGCGACACTCCTACGTGGTCCGATCCCGGCATGTACACCAGGAAGCGGCCGGGGAGCGAGATGTTGGCGGTGACCCGTGGCCCCTTGGTGCTGATGGGCTCCTTGGAGACCTGCACCAGGAGCTCCTGCCCCTTCTTCACCACCTCCTGGATCGCCGGGTAGCCGCGCCCGCGCTTGCCGTTTCCGTTGGCGCCGTCATCCTCCACCGCGGCCGGAGCCGGGGCGTCGTCGTCGTCATCGCCGCCGGAGCCCTCTTCCAGCGCCACGTCCGAGACGTGGAGGAAGGCGGCCTTCTCGGTGCCGATGTTGACGAAGGCGGCCTGGATCCCCGGGAGGACCGCTTCCACCTTCCCCTTGTAGATGTCGCCCACCATGCGCGCCGCGTCCGGGCGCTCCACCATCAGCTCCACCAGGACGTCGTCTTCAAGGATGGCGACGCGCGTCTCCTTGGCGGTGGTGTTCATCAGGATCTCGCGCTTCACGCCGCCTCTCTCGCGGAGGGGTGAAGGCGACACCCGGGCGCAATGCGCGGAGCGCGGGAAGCGCAGGGGCGCTCCCCGACCGGGTTGCTTCCGACCATGTAGACCTCTGGAGCCGCCCGCACGCCGTAAAGCACGCGAGGACGGCCATTTCCGTTAGGCGCTGAGCTCGCGGAGGATGTGCCGGGCGATGACCATGCGCTGGATCTCGCTGGTGCCCTCCCCGATCTCGCAGATCTTGGCGTCGCGCATCATGCGCTCCACCGGGTATTCCTTCGTGTAGCCGTAGCCGCCGTGCACCTGCACCGCCTTCGTGGTCACGCGCATGGCGACCTCGGAGGCGAACAGCTTGGCCATGGAGGCTTCCTTGGAGTAGGGCTTCCCCTGCTCCTTGAGCCAGGCCGCGTTGTAGACCAGGTGCTTGGCCGCTTCGATCTCGGTCGCCATGTCCGCCAGCATGAACTGGAGGCCCTGGAACTCCGCGATCGACTTTCCGAACTGCTTCCTCTCGCTGGCGTACTTCACCGCCTCTTCGTACGCGCCCTCGGCGATGCCGAGCGAAAGCGCGCCGATGCCGATGCGGCCCGCATCCAGCGTCTTCATGAAGTTGATGAAGCCCATCCCGGGCTCCCCCAGCACGTTCTCGTCCGGCACGAACGCGTCCTCGAACACCAGCTCGCGGGTGTCCGAAGCGCGCCACCCCATCTTGTCCTCCTTCTTCCCCGCCCGCACCCCTTCGATGAACTGGAGCTCGTCCGAGTGCCCCACCCCCACCTCGCGCGCCCGCTCCATGTCGGTCGTGGGCTTGGTGACGATGAAGGAGGTGATACCCTTGGACCCCTTCTCACGATCCGTGACGGCGGTGGCCACGAAGACCTCGCCGACGCCCGCGTGCGTGATGAAGATCTTGCTCCCGTTCAGGATCCACCCGCCGTCCGTCTTCACGGCAGTGGTCTGCGTCCCTCCCGCGTCCGACCCCGCGCCCGGCTCGGTGAGCCCGAAGCCGCCCAGCACCTGCCCGCTGGCGAGGAACGGCACGAACCGCTCCTTCTGCTCCTGCGTACCGAACGACATAATGGGCGAGGTGCCCAGTGTGGTGTGCGCCGACACGGTGATGGCGTGTGACGCGTCCACCCGGGCGAGCTCGTGGATGGTGATCATGTACGCGATCCCGTCCATCCCGGCACCCCCCAGCTCCTCCGGCCAGGGCACGCCCAGCAGGCCCAGCTCCGACATCTTCTTGACGTTCTCCCACGGAAACTCTGACTTCTGGTCCATCTCCCCCGCGACGGGCGCGATCTCGTTCCTGGCGAACTCGCGCACCATGTCGCGAATCATCAGGTGGTTGTCGTCGAAGTACCGTTCCATCTGGCTCTATGTAGAAATGGCGGCCATGCGGCTGCCGGTTGCGCGGACTTCCGGGTGTGTAAACCGGTGCAATCTACGCGGCAGGGGCGAAAACCGAAAGGTAGCCGCGGAGGGGACCGCAGGCTCCGACCCGGCCTCGCGAACGATCAGAACCTCCAGGGCACCCATCGCAGGTAACGGAGGTTCAGCGGATGCATGACTTCCGGTACCCGTTCGAAGTGGCCAACCAGTTCCGCGGCTCTCGGGCTCATCCATGAAAGCGTCTCCACGATGTTGGCGCGGATTGCGGTCGGGTCCCAGGGTAGTCCCTTGCCCTCGGTGTACGGGTAGATACGCTCGTGGTGCATCACCCGGTTCCGCAGAACCAGGAATCGGCGCAGACGGCTGCGAATCTCGCCGATCGACACGTTCCGCTTATGGGGAAACACCTCGGGGAGGAGGTCAGGCCAGAGGCTCCCCGGTGAACTCCGCGTACCGGAGTACTCCGGGTCGAAGAGGTACACCCAGAATCCGAACGGGAGCGCTCCAACCAAGCGGCCGGGCGTCCGCATCCGCCGCGCCGAAGCGGCGCCCGGCCCGTACCGCCTCCGCAGCTCTTTGAAGACTTTGGCTTTCGCCTCGTCGACGTGCTTGCGGTGAGAAGGGGTCAGAGGACCGTTCACCGCGTCGAGCCAGGAGGGATAATCCAGGTACTCGCCCGGAGCATCGGAGTCGATTGGATACCGTGCGGAAACGGCTTCGTTGACGCGGTTCCGCAGGATTACCTCTACCGCGTGCAATAGCGGATGCAGCGCCTCCGCGACGGCGGCGTTCAACAGGTAGCGACCGATCAGGAGCTTGTCCGTGTCGTCCCGCCGGTCACGGAAGCCCTCGAGCCGGTCACGCGAGAGCAACTCTACCGCTTCCGGATCCGCGCCTTGCATTTTGCTCACCCTCCCTTTACGTTAGAGACGGAGCCCAGGGACCTCTGCCGAGAGGCATCTCCCCGGGACTGCAGGGCCCCCTGGAATCTCGTATTCCAGGGGGCCCTGCGTTTTTGTTTGTGCCCTTGCGCATGAGCCGCCGTGCGGCCTCCCGCGACGCCTCTCCTACCGCCCCGGCGCGCCGACCAGGTCCACGCGGGTGCGCGGCGGACGCCCGCACCGCGTGCTGCTGCGGATGCGCGCGAGGGTATCCGTGCCCAGGGTGCGGATGCCGATGGAGGAGAGGCTCATGATGAACAGGCGGAAGTCCTTTTCGTACTCGCCGCCCGCTCTCGTGTAGGTCGAATCCAGCACGTGCGCGAACGACGCCGTATCCGGCGGCGGGGGGCCGATGTAGAACATGATCTTGGTGCTGTCCGGCGCGGGCTGGCCGGCGGCGGTCCGCACGGTGCCGTACACCTCCGAACAGTAGGTCGGGTCGCACGCCGCGGCCGAAAGGCAGGTCGCGGCGAATGTGGCGAGATGGAAAACGCGCATGGGTGGGCCTCGGGGGGGTGGGCTACTCGCCGGCGGCTTCCTGGGCGATGCGGTAGGCGTCGTTGCGGGCGATGCCCAGGCGCCTGCGCAGCTCCTTCGCGATCCCGCTGGGCGACTGGCCCTGAGCGAGAAGGGCGTCCGCCATCGAGCGCGCCGCGAGCTCGTCCACGGCTCCCTCGGCGGGAGCATCGACGGTTCGGCCCGCGACGACGACGACGATCTCGCCCAGCACCTCGCCGGCCGAGAAGTGCGCGGCGCCTTCGGAGGCGGTGCCGCGAAAGAACTCCTCGTGCATCTTGGTGAGCTCGCGCGCGACGGCCACGCGGCGATCCGCGCCCGCCGCTTCGGCGATGTCCGCGAGGAGCTTGGCGACGCGGTTGGGCGACTCGTAGAGCACCGATGCGCGCCGCGACGAGGCGACCTCCTCCAGCAGCTCGGCGCGCTCGGGACCCTTGCGCGGCGGGAAGCCGACGAAGGTGAAGGTGTCCGCCTCGACGCCGGAGGCCACGAGCGCAGCGAGGAGCGCGGAGGCTCCGGGGATGGGGATCACCTCGAAGCCGGCGGCGACCACTTCGCGCACGATGCGGG
>DASVTZ010000254.1 GCA_036387335.1 Longimicrobium sp. | reverse complement strand
CGGGGTGATGCGGTAGCTGTGGACGTGCTCGGGACTCTTCACCAGCTCGGCGAACGGGGCGATGCGGTCGCGCGCCTCGGAAAAGCGCGGGCTGCCGACCTCGGCCAGCACGGTCTGGTCGCCCTGCACGATCAGCGGGTTGTCGGGGCGATACTGCGTCACGTGGGGAACGGCGGGTGGTAGACGAAGATGACGGGCGTGTGCCGTGGAAGGGGATAGTCTAACGAAGCCTGGCGGAGGATGAAAGTGGGCGCGGTAAACGGATCTGCCTGACGGTCACCGCCGTACGGGAGGGATGCAGGCGCGGACGGAAAAAGGGGACGTGGCCCTCAGCTCGACTTTGTCCAATTCTTGCGTACTGTGTTCACCTGATTCGGTGCCCCCACACCCGAACCAGGGTGCAGTGTGCCGATGCATGACGAGTTGGACCAGCTGCTTGCCGAGTTTGCGCCTCTCTTCACCCGACCCACCTTCGCCAACGCGCTCCTGCTGCTGAAAGGAGCGATCCTCGCGCTGGGCTCCCGCACCGTGGCGGCCGCGCTGCGCGCCGTGGGCCTGCAGGACGACCCGCACTTCCTCAACTACCACCGCGTGCTGTCGCGGGCACGCTGGAGCGCGCGCAAGGCGTCGCGGATCCTGCTGCAGGTGCTGGTGCGCACCTTCGCACCCGGTGACGAGCCGCTCGTCTTCGCGGTCGACGACATGATCGAGCGCCGCTGGGGACCGAAGATCAAGGCCCGCGGCATCTACCGCGATCCGGTGCGCTCCAGCCGTGGGTTCTTCGTCAAGACCAGCGGCCTGCGCTGGGTCAGCCTCATGTTCCTGCCGCGCATCCCGTGGGCCCGCCGCGTCTGGGGGCTGCCGTTCCTGACCGTGCTCGCCCCGTCGCAGCGCTACGCCACGAGTCGCGGCCGCAGGCACAAGTCGGTCGTGGACTGGGCGCGGCAGATGATCCTCCAGCTCGCCCGCTGGCTCCCGGGCCGCCGCCTGATCGTGCTCATGGACGTCAACTACACCAGCCAGAAGCTGTTCGGCGCGATCCGCAGGCACGTCACCGTGGTCGCCCAGATGCGTCTCGACAGCCGCCTCCACGCTCCGCCGCCACCGCGCCAGCCGGGACAGCGCGGCGGCCGCCGCAAGGTCGGCGAGCGGCTGCCCAGCCTGAAGGACCGACTCATGGATCCGCTCACCGAGTGGATCTCCGTCCGTGTCTCCGGCTGGTACGGCGAGCGCGAGGTCGACCTGCAGATCGCCACCGGCACCGCGCTCTGGTACTACACCGGCAATCCCGCCATCCCGATTCGCTGGGTGATCGTCCGTGATCCCTCTGGACGGCGGGAAGCCCGCGCATACCTCTCCACCGACCCGGACATGGACCCGCTGGAGATCATCCGTCTCTACGTCCGGCGCTGGTGCGTCGAGGTGACCTTCGAGGAGGCCCGGCGCCACCTCGGCATCGAAACCCAGCGCCAGTGGTCCGATCTCGCCATCGCCCGGACGACGCCCTGCCTTCTCGGCCTCTTCTCCGTCGTCGCGCTGCTCGCCGACCGCCTCGACAAGCGCCAACTCCTCCAGGTCCGCAGCGCCGCCTGGTATCCGAAGACCGTACCCACCTTCAGCGATGCCGTCGCCGCCGTGCGGCGTGAGCTCTGGGCTTCGGCATTTCTCTCGCACTCTCGGTTGCGTGCCGAGTACGAGCGAATTCCACCACCCCTGCTGCGCCGCTTGGCCGACTCGCTTGCCTACGCGGCGTGAAAGGGCCAAAGTCGAGCTCAGTTGCTCCTCGGAAAGTACCTGAGATTTCATCCTGAAGGAGCCTGAACGACTGAAGGATCTATACCTGTTTGGAGCGTCAGAGCCGCGGAGCCGAGCGCCACAGGGCTGCGCTGCGAGCGCACTGAGACAGCAGGGTCGGATGGAGTACCGTGGCTGGCGTTCGTGAGGATGAGGAGCGCCGTCTCCCTTGGCGAGGTGCCGCCGACTGTCGACCCGCTTGATGACGGGTGATCCATTCCAGCCGGGTGGCCACGGCTTCGGCGTGTCCCGGAGATCTCGTTCATGTCGCGGTCGACGGCGCGCTCGTCCCTGCACGCGGCAGCCCTCCGATGGACGCGAGCCATCGGAAGGCTTCTTCTGTGTTCACTCTTCCGCTGGAGAACGCTACGCAGTGCAGGGGTTGTAGCAGGATTCCTGGTATGTGCACCCCACCGCGCACGAGAAGTTGTTGCAGGTGTTCGCGTTCTTCGTCGCGCTATGGCCGTGGACGGTACCGCCTCGTTCGCCGCGCACGCACCCGGGCGTGAACGACTCCACCGTCAGCTCGTCGAGGTCCATCTTCAGCTTGCGCATGTCCGCTCCTCCGCAAAGGGTGACCATCTCCTTCACGCGAATGACGATGCAACGCGCGTGCT
>DASVTZ010000253.1 GCA_036387335.1 Longimicrobium sp. | reverse complement strand
GACCGAGTTGTCGCTGGAACGAACGCAAGGTAGGCCGCTCCGGAGGGGTCCGCCAGAGTCTTGTTGGAAGCTGTTGTGGGGGTTGGATTTGGGCGCGGGCGCGGGCCCCCTCCCCCCGGGCCCCCTCCCCCGCCTGCGGGGGCGCAGGGCGGGTGAGGGGGAGAACACCCGGTGCGAGACCATGCCTCGTAGGGGCGCGATTCATCGCGCCCGTGCCCCGCGCCGCGCTGCCACCCGTCCGCGCACACCGAAACCCGTAGGGGCTGACCTGCGTGTCTGCCCTCCCTCGCCCGGCTGCGACGCCCGCATCGTAAACCGACCATCGTAGGGGCCGCCCCACGTGGCTGCCCGTGCCATCCCCCGCACCACCGCCTGCCCCCCGCACCCGATACCCGCCGGAACGCTCCTCTTGACATCTAGAAGAGAACATCGCATCTCTTCTTCTAGCCGTCTAGAAGAAGCCTCCTCACCGGCATCCCATGGCACCCTCCTCACAGTCCGACGTACTGCGCGGCACGATCGACCTGCTCGTGCTCAAGACGCTCGCCCTGCAGCCGACGCACGGGTGGGGGATCGGGCAGCGCATCCAGCAGGTGACCGGGGGCGAGCTGGAGGTCAACCAGGGATCGCTGTATCCCGCGCTTCAGCGGCTGGAGCACAGCGGGCTGATCGAGAGCGAGTGGGGGAGCACCGAGAACAACCGGCGCGCCCGCTACTACTCGCTGACCGCCGTCGGCCGCGCCGCGCTGGGCGACGAGACCGAGAGCTGGCGCCGCTTCGCCGCCGCGGTCGAAGTCGTCCTCCGTACCTCCTGACCCTTCACCCACGATGAAGCCATGAGCTGGATGAAAGGAGCGGCCGCCCGCCTGCGTTCGCTGGCGCGCCCCGGCGGCAGCGACGCGCGGATGGACGAGGAGTTCCGCTTCCACATCGAGATGGAGACGGAGAAGAACGTGCGCGCCGGAATGAGCCCGCGCGAGGCACGGCGCCGGGCGATGATCGCGTTCGGCGGGGTGGAGCGGCACCGCGAGGGGATGCGCAACGGGCGCGGGCTGTCGTTGCTGCGCGATGCGGTGCGCGACGCGGGCTACGCCGCGCGCACACTGGCCCGCAGCCCCGGCTTCACACTCGTCGCGGTGCTCACGGTTTCACTGGGCGTGGGGGTGACGACGGCTCTGTTCAGCGTCGTCAACGCGCTCCTGCTCAAGCCGCTCCCCGTGCACGAGCCCGGACGGCTCTTCACCGTGCAGGAGGAGCGGGTGGGACGGGTGCACAGCGGCGCGGAGGGGACCTCCATGCCCTACGAGCGCTACCTGGCCTACCGCGCGGCGACGACCAGAGTCTTCAGCGGATTGGCGGCCCACCGCTACCTCAACCTGTCGGTGCGCACGGGGAGCGGCGCCGTGCCGGCGGGGGCGATGGTCGCGTCGGCGAACTACTTCCAGGTGCTGGGGCTGCGGCCGGCGGCGGGGCGCTTCTTCACGGCGGATACCGAGCCCACCGCGGTGCTGAGCCACCGCTTCTGGCGCGAGCGGTTCGGCAGCGATCCGGCGGTGGTGGGTAAGGTCGTGGTGCTGAACGGAACGCCCTTCACCGTGGCGGGCGTGGCGCCGCGCGGCTTCGACGGCACCATAACCGGGATGGTGACCGAGGTGTGGATGCCGTTCGAGGCGTACCGCGCCGCCGCGCGCGCCGGCTCATTCGAGGACTGGGTGGTGCCGTTTGGGCGGCTGTCTGGCGGGGTGGAGCGGGCCGCCGCCGCGGCGCGCGTGGCGGCGGTGGCGAAGTCCATCCCGCCCGAGGAGCCGCACACGAAGGTGTTCGGCGCGGAGCTGGAGCAGATGACGGGGCTCCCCGGCAACGCGCGGCGCCCCCTGGCCGGCTTCCTGGGGATGCTGCTGGCGACGGGGGCGCTGGTGCTCCTCATCGCCAGCGCCAACATCGCGGGGATGCTGCTGGCGCGCGCCGTGGCCCGCAGGCGCGAGGTGGCGGTGCGGCTGGCGATCGGAGCTGGACGCGGACGCCTCGTGCGGCAGCTGGTGACCGAGAGCCTGGTGCTCTTTCTGGCGGGCGGTGTGGGCGGGATGCTGCTGGCCCTCGCCGTGACGCGCGCGTTCGGGCGCATCGACTTTCCGGTGGCGGAGCGCATCGTCTTCGAAGTCACGCCGGACCTGCGCGTTCTCGCCTTCTCGCTCGCCATCGCGGCTGCGACGGGAATCGGGTTCGGGCTGGTGCCGGCGCTGCAGGCGACGCGCGCGGAGCTCCTTCCCGGGTTGAAGGAAGGGGCGTCGCACCTCGCGACGGGGCGAGTTCGGGGTCGCAGTCTGTTCGTGGCGGCGCAGCTCGCGATGGCGGTGCTGCTGATGGTGATCGCCGGGCTGTTCGCGCGCACGCTGCGGCACGGGCTGGCCGTGGACCCCGGCTTCCAGCCCGAGGACGTGCTCGTCTCGACCACCGACCTGGGTCCGCACGGCTACGACGAAGCTCGCGGCCGTGACTTCTATCGGCAGCTCACCGATCGCGTGCGCGCCCTGCCCGGCGTGCAGAGCGCGGGGCTCACCGACATCGCGCTCCTCGCCGGCTCCAGCCACGGCGAGGACGTGGAGGCCTTCACCCCCGGCGCCGCCGAGCCCCGACGCGTGAACGTCTCGATGGCGGTGGTGGACGCGGGCTACTTCCGCACCCTGCACATCCCGATGGCCACGGGCCGCGCGATCACGGATGCGGACCGGCCCGGCTCGCCGCGCGTGGTGGTGGTGAACCAGCGGCTCGCGGCGCAGCTCTGGCCCGGCGAGAACCCGCTGGGGAAGCGGCTGCGCAAGGGCACCGAGGAGTGGGAGGTGGTCGGCGTGGCGCGCGATGGCAAGTACGCCTCCGTGAGCGAGGAGCCGCGCGCCTTCGCCTTCTTCCCCTTCGCGCAGTCGTACTCGCCGCGCATGGTGCTGCACGTACGTGGCGGCGGCGCGGGGCTGCACGAGACGATCCGCCGCGAGGTGCGCGCCCTCGATCCCGACGTCGCGGTCGAGAACCAGACGGCGCTCGCCTCGATGGTGGGCCTGACCCTTCTTCCGCAGCGCGTGGCGGCGATCCTGGTGGGGGTGCTCGGAGTGCTGGGGCTGGCGCTGGCGGGGATCGGGGTGTACGGCGTGCTGGCGTACCAGGTGGCACAGCGCACGCGCGAGTTCGGCATCCGCCTGGCGCTGGGCGCATCCGCGCGCGACGTGATGCGGCTGGTGGTGGGCCGCGGAGCCCTGCTCGCCGCGGGCGGTGCCGCCGTGGGCCTCCTGATGGCGGCGGGGATCACGCGCTTCCTGCGCAGCTTCCTCATCGGCGTCAGCCCGCTCGACCCGCTCACCTTCGGGGGCGTCGCGGTCACCCTGGCGGCGGTGGCGCTCCTGGCCAGCTATCTCCCCGCCCGCCGCGCCGTGCGTGTGGATCCCATGCAGGCACTACGCGCGGAGTAATCCGAAAAGGCATCACACAGAGGGCACAGAGGGAACTACAAGCCGTGGAGAAACTCTTCGCGGTTCTTTCCGTACCCCTCTGCGGCTCTGTGTGAGGCCATGCGGTTCGCGTGTAAACCTTTCGCGCGCTCCAGGTATCATACGAAGCGTGGACCCCGCGTACCCGCCTTTTCTACATTGTAGAAACCCTCCCGATGCCCCGCACCAATTCCGATCTCCCGCGCATCCCCGCCGCGCTGCTGCGTCTGCTGCTGCCGTACGCGGAGCGCGACGAGGTGCTGGGCGACCTGGCGGCGGAGCACCGGGAGCGCGTGCGGTCGCAGGGAAGGCGGGCGGCGGGGCGGTGGGTGTGGCGGCAGGTGCTGGCCTCCGCGCCGGAGCTGGCGGGGCGGGGATGGTGGCGCGGCTGGAACGGGTTCGAGCCGCGGGCGAACTGGGATCAACCGAGGGGGGCCATGTTCCAGGACTGGGGTCAAGACGTGAAGTTCTCGCTGCGCCGCCTGCGGAAGCGCCCCACCTACACGGCGCTCACGGTGCTCACCCTCGCGCTGGGCGTGGCGGGGACGGCGGCGGTGTACGGCATCGCCAGGCGCCTGCTGCTGGAGCCGCTCCCCGTCAAGGCGGAGCAGGAGGTCGCCGTGTTCTGGGCCGAGGGCGGCTGGTCCGAGGCCGAGTTCCTCCAGCTTCGCCCCATGATCCAGGGCTTCCAGCACCTGGCCGCCTTCCGCGCGCGTGACGTGCCGATGCAGCTCGGCGACGCGCCGGCGCAGTTGGTGAAGGGGGTCGCCGGGACGGCGGAGCTCTTCCAGGTGCTGGGCGTGAGGCCATCGGTGGGCCCGGGCTTCCGGCCGGGCGACGACCGCAACACGGCCGAGCCCGTGGCGGTGCTCAGCCATTCGCTCTGGCGCGAGCTGGGCGCGAACCCGTCCATCGTCGGCGAGCAGATCGAGCTGGGCGGCGTCAAGCGCACCGTGGTCGGGGTGATGCCGCGCGGCTTCTGGTTTCCCGATCCCACCGTGCGTGTATGGCTCGCGGAACAGCTCGATCCCGAGGACGGGAGCGGCAACTGGGGGCTGATCGGCCGGATGCGCCCCGGCACGCGCATGGACCGCATGGGCCCCGAGCTCGCGCGCGTCATGAAGCTGATGCACGCGCAGTTCGACTATCCCGAGGGCGAGTGGGACAAGCGGGTAAACCCCACGCTGACCCCGCTGCGCGACCGCCTCGTGGGCGACATCCGGCCCGCGGTGCTGGCAACGTTCGCGGCGATGGCGGTCATCCTCCTCATCGCGAGCGTCAACGTGGCGGCGCTGATGCTGGGGCAGGTCGACAGCCGCGGGACGGAGCTGGCGGTGCGCAGCGCGCTGGGTGCCGGCCGGCGGCGGCTGCTGATCCAGCTCGTGGTGGAGTCGCTGGTGATCGGGGCGATGGCGGGTGTGATGGGGGCGCTGATGGCGCTGGCGGGCTTCAAGTTCCTGGCCGCCGCCCTGCCCCTCGGCGCGCTCGCCGAGGCCGCCACCATCGACTGGGGCCTGCTCGCGGCGGCCATCGGCATCGCGCTGGCGGCGGCGACGGCGGTGGCGATGGTGCCCGGCTTCTCGGTGGCGCGCAGCGACCTGCAGTCGCGGCTCACGAGGACGCGCACGGGCGGGATCGGCGGGCGCGGAGGGCGCGTGGAGAGCGGGCTGGTGGTGGCGCAGGTGGCGCTCGTGCTGCTGATGGTAGCCGGCGCCGGCCTGCTGATCCGCAGCGTGCGGAACCTGCGCGCCATCGATCCGGGCGTGCGGGTGGAGGGGCTCGCCGTGCTGGACGTGGTGATGCCCTCCGCCACCGAGCCCGCGCGCCGTCCGCAGGTGATGCGCGAGCTGCTGGACGCCCTGCGCGCCCTCCCCGGCGTGGAGGCAGCGGCGGCGACGCAGCATCTTCCTCTGCGTGGCTCCGGCGACAACTGGGGGCTCGCCGTCCAGCGCCAGCCGCAGCTGGAGGACGCCAACACCGCCTTCCGCGTGGTATCGCCGGACTACTTCCGCACGATGGGAATTCCGGTGCGCAGCGGGCGCGGGCTGCTCGAGACGGACCGCGACGCCGCGGCCACCGAGGGCGCGGTGGTCATCAACCAGGCGCTGGCGGACAAGTTCTTCCCCGGGCGCGACCCGCTCGGGGAGATGATCGGCTTCACCGAGCGCTGGGACCGCGTGGTGGGCGTGGTGGGGAACGCGGCCGAAGCGGATCTCAAGCCCGAGCCGGTGCCCGCGCGCTACATGACGTACGAGCAGGCGCTCTTCCTCCTTCCCGGCCAGACGGTGGTCATCCGCATGCGCGGCGGGCGCGATCCGGCCGCCATCCTGGACCCAGCGCGCCGCGCCATCCAGCGCGCCCTGCCGCAGGTCGCCATCCAGGACCAGACGACGATGGCCAACGTCTTCGACCGCGCCATCGGCCCCGCGCGCCAGGTGATGTCGCTGCTCACCCTCCTGGGCATGGTCGCGCTGGCGCTGGGCACGATCGGTGTCTACGGCGTCGTCTCGCACCTGGTGACGCGCCGCAAGCGGGACTGGGGCATCCGCATCGCGCTCGGAATGCAGCCGGCGCACGTGGTCCGCCACATCGTGGGGCGCGGCGGCACGCTGGTGGGCGCCGGCATCGTGCTGGGGCTGATCGGCTTTCTGGTGCTGGCCCGCCTCCTCGGCAGCCTGCTGTACGGCGTCGGCACCGCGGACCCGCTCTCGCTCCTCAGCGCGACGGCGATCCTGCTGGGAGCCGGGCTGCTGGCGGCGTTTCTTCCCGCGCGGCGCGCCAGCCGGATCGATCCCGCGCACGTGCTGCGCGAGCAATGAACGGCTCTACCACGGCACCGAACCCGGTAGGGGCAGACCTGCGTGTCTGCCCACCCTCTCCGCAGCGCCCGTGTTCGCTGCGCGCACCAGAACATCCGTTCGCGCCCCCGGCGCTTGCGCGGGCGCGGACGGAGGGCGCACACGCAGGTGCGCCCCTACCTTCTCTTTTCGGAGCCGGATCGTGAGCGCTGACTCGCCACTGGGCACCTTTGAGGAGCACGTTATGCTCGCCGTCGTCCGCACGCGCGACGATGCGTACGGGATGGCGGTGCGGCGTGAGATCGAGCGGGTGACGGACCGCGAGGTGACGATCGGGGCGGTGTACGCAACGCTCGACCGGCTGGAGGCGAAGGGGCTGCTGGGCTCCGGCCGTACCACGGGCGAGGGGTCGCGCCGCGTCTTCGCCGTCACCACGCGCGGCGCATCCGCGCTCGCGGAGACGCGGGCCATGCGCGAGCGGCTCTGGCAGGGCGTGGACCTGAGCCGGCTGCTGGCGGGTGCGTCCTCCTAAAACTCTTTACCTGGAAAACGGGAACCATGCGTCGTGTCGCACTCGTCCTGATCCTACTCCTCGCCGCGGTCCTTCCCGCGCGCGCGCAGCAGCCCACCGACCGCGAGCAGGTGCGGCGGGCGGCGATGGACTACATCGAAGGCTTCTACGAAGGAGATAGCACCAAGCTGGTGCGCAGCGTGTCGCCGAACGTGCGCAAGAACGGGTATGCGCGCGGCCGCACCGAGACGGCGTACCGGCCATCGACCATGCCGTACGAGGGCTTCATGCGCTACGCCGCGGGCGTGCGGGCCGGACGCGGCGGCCCGCCCCCGAACGCGCCGCGCGACATCGTCATCTACGACGTGCAGGACCAGACGGCGAGCGTCAAGGTGACCGCGTGGTGGGGGACGGACTACCTGCTGCTGGGCAAGGAGAACGGCCGCTGGATGATCACGCACGTGCTCTGGCAGAGTCCGCCGCGCTGAGTTGCCGCGCCGCGAATGCCGGGGCGTTCGAGGAGCCGTCACTCACCGCGCACGGTGTGGTACGTCGTGTCGTCCTCGTAGAGCTGGAACAGGCATCCGCGGCGCACCGGGACGTAGAAGCCCCACGTGCGCTCCCTATCGATCTCGGCTGATCCCACGTAGACCCCGACTCCATCCAGCTCCCCGACTCGCCGGACGCTTCCCGGCGGCAGTACCCGCGGAAGTCCCATCTTCCCGAACCTGTGACCCTGGAAGGTGATCAGCCGGTCCGCAGCGTACCAGCGCCGCGACTCCGCATACCGGGCCGCCGCTTCCGGCCGCCGCTCGTCTTCCCACACGAGCTCGTCGCCGCGAAGCCGGCAAACGGCGCCGGCCGGCGGGCTCTCCAACGCGAAAGGGCAGCCCAGCGAGCTGCACGGGATTCCCCAGTGGGGAGCCTGGTACGGCTGGAACTCGCATCCTGCACGAACGGGAAGGTAGATCACTTCCACCATCCACCACTCATCCCTATCCACGTACACGCCGACACCGTCGTACTCACTCACGCGCCGCAGCAGGTTCGCGTCCAGGAAGCGAGGCCGGCCCCACTTCGCCATCTGCTGTCCGCGAAACACGATCGGCCAACCCACGGTGAACCAGGGCTGTTCCCCCGCGTAACCGGAATGGGGCAGCGGCTCGGCGCGCCGGATGCTGTCTTGGAACGCGGCGGTATCGCCCACCGGCATGGTTAAGGGCGACAGTCCGGCAGCGCGCGCGACGCAGGTGGTCACCGTTGACGGCTGCGCGGCGGCTCGTTCCGCGGTCGCCAGCAACGCCAGCAACAGAGCAGTCGCTATCCATCCCACGCGGCGTCCGGCGTCGATTCCTCGCATGGCGGCTCCCATCAAGAAAGCGTGTGGGCGAGGGGCGGATGATCCCTCCTGACTGATACATAGCCAGGAGAGCGGGTGGGACGCCAGTGAACCGGTTGTGGGCGGAGCCGGTCGCCGTCGCTCAGGCGGCGAGGACCAGGTGCGGCTCGTGGTGGCAGCGGTAGCAGACGAGGTGGTGGGGGGAGCCGATCTTGGAGCCCTCGCCCAGCGCGAGCGGGGCGTGGCAGCGGGGGCACGTGCCGTGGAAGCGCGCCACGCGGAAGCGGCCGCGCCAGCTTCGATGCACCCCCACCACGCCCAGGATGAAGGGGATGGCGGTGAGGAAGGGATCGCCAAAGGTCACCATCAGCGTGGTCACGGTGGAGCCGATCCAGAGCGCCAGGAACCCAACGGTGCGCGCGACCCGGAAGCGGAATGGGTACACGTTCACCGCCACGTCGGCTTCGGCATCGGGGTGCCCGGGAAGGACGATCCGGGCGGTGGGGCAGGCGATCGCGTCGCGCATGGGCTCCGTTCCTCCGGGGGTTGAGATCGGACTTCCAGTCTGCGCCCCAACGATGCGCCCCCGCGCAGGCCCGCACCATCGGAGATCGGCCGTTCCGCGCTGTGGGGAAATGCATGATCTTCGACGTCCCGCCGTCGGGAGAATCCTCGCCTCGCCCGTTGTCCGTATGTGGGACGCGGGAATCCCAGGAGCGCACAGAACCGCGCGGCCGCGGCCCCTCCGCATCGGCCTCAACTCCTTTGGCATCATCCAGTTGATTGCGCTCAACTGAACGGGCATGGTGCTCGCCCCCATCTCCCGCAGCCGCGGCTACGCGGCAGGCACTCTCCCGGGAGGACGAGCATGGGCACCTTCGCCAGCGACCTGCGCCAGGCGGTACGCGGATTCCTCAGGACGCCGGGATTCACCGCCGCCGCCCTCGCCACGCTCGCGCTCGGGATTGGCGCCGCGGTGGCGATCTTCAGCGTCGCCAACGCGGTGCTCCTGCGTCCCCTTCCCTTTCCCGATGCGGACCGACTGGTGGTGGTGTGGAACCGCTTCCCGCAGCCGGGGCTGGAGCGCGTCACACTGGCACCCGCGGAGCTCGACGACCTGACGCGAGGGAGCCGCTCGGTGGAGAGCTGGGCCGCGCTCAGCTACACCGAGACCAACCTCGCCGGGTCGGGCGACCCGGAGCACCTGGCGGCGCTGGACGTGTCGCCGGGCTTCTTTCGCGTGCTGGGGGTGAACGCCGCGCACGGGCGCACCTTTGCCGACGACGAGGGGCGCGCCCGCGTCGCCGTGCTGAGCCACGAGCTGTGGACGCGCCGCTTCGGCGCCAACCCTGCGCTCGTGGGGCGTACCGTGTCGCTGGACGGCGAGCCGGTGCTCGTGGTGGGGGTGATGCCGCGCGGCTTCGAGCTCCCCAACCCCGGCGGCTTCCTCTTCCCCCGGCGGCCCGAGCTGTGGATGCCGCTCGTGCCCGCCGAGTCCGCCTCGCGCGGCGACAAGTACCTGCGCGCCATCGCCCGCCTCGCCCCCGGCGTCACCCCGGAGCGCGCGGGCGCCGAGGTGGACGCGCTCGCCCGCGGGATGCGCGCGCGCTTTCCGGACGAGTACCCGGCGGGGTGGGGGATGGACGTCCTCTCGCTGCACGACCAGGTGGTGGGCGAGACGCGTCCCGCCCTCCTGCTGCTGCTGGTGGTGGTGGGCCTCCTGCTGCTGATCGCCTGCGCCAACGTCGCCAACCTGGTGCTCGCGCGTACGCTGGCGCGCCGCCGCGAGATGGCGGTGCGCGGCGCGCTGGGAGCGAGCCGTGCCCGCCTCGTGCGCCAACTCGCGGTCGAAAGCGTGCTCCTCTCGCTCGCCGGCGGCGCGCTCGGGACGCTGCTGGCGTTCTGGGCCGTGCGCGCGCTGGTGGCCGCGCGCGCCGACGTGGTGCCGCGCCTTGCCGAAGCCAACGTGGACGCCCGCGTGCTCGCCTTCGCGCTGGTCGCGGCGCTGGCCAGTGGCGTGGTGCTGGGCGCCTTCCCGGCGATGCGGGCCACCGGCGGCTCCATCTTCCTGGCGCTGCGTCAGGGCGGCCGCACGGCCACGGGCGGCGGGCGCGGGATGCGGGGCGTGCTGGTGGTGGCACAGATCGCCCTGGCGACGATGGTGCTGGTCGGAACGGGGCTGGTGCTCAACAGCCTCGTCCGCCTCACCCGCGGCGATCCGGGCTTCGATCCCGCCGGCGTGCTGACGGCGGAGCTCACGCTTCCCGAGGCGGCATATCCGGACGCGCGGGCGCAGGCGGCGCTGTACGGCGCGGTGGCGGAGCGCGTGCGCGCCCTTCCCGGCGTGCGCGCGGCCGCGGTCGTCAACCCGCTCCCCCTCAGCGGCAACCTGTGGGGCGCCGGCTTCGTGCCCGAAGGGCTCGCCACCGCGCCCGGCGAGCAGACGCCCAACGCGCAGTACGCCGCGGTGACGCCCGGCTACTTCGACGTGATGCGCATCCGCATGCTGCGCGGCAGGCCGTTCGGCGCGGCGGACGGGCCGGACGCGCCCGCCGTGGTGGTGGTGGACGAGACGCTGGCCGCGCGCTACTGGCCCGGCCAGAGCGCCATCGGCAAGCGCCTGCACGTGGCGGGGCGGCCGGACACCGCGTGGGCGACCGTCGTCGGAGTGGCGGCGCGGGTGTCGTCCGCGGCGCTCGACGCGCCCGAACAGCCGCAGATCTACCTTCCCCACACGCAGCGCACCCGCTCGTCCGCGCACCTGGTGGTGCGCGCCGCCGGCGATCCCCTGGCGCTGCTGCCGGCCGTGCGCCGCGCCGTGCGCGAGGCGGACCCCGCGCTTCCCATGGGCGACGTCCGCACCATGGCGCGTGTGGTGGGCGACTCGGTGGCGCCGCGCCGCTTCACCGCGCTCCTCCTTTCCGCCTTCGGCCTGGCCGCGCTCCTGGTGGCGTCGGTGGGGCTGTACGGAGTTGTGTCGTACGCGGTGGGCCAGCGCGAGCGCGAGCTTGGGCTGCGCATGGCGCTCGGCGCGCGCGCCGGCGACGTGGTGCGCATGGTGGTGCGCGAGGGCGTCGTGCTCGCCGCGGCCGGCGTGGGGCTGGGCGCCGCCGGGGCGCTGGCGCTGGGCCGCTCGCTCTCCAGCCTGCTCTACGGCGTGCAGGCCACCGATCCCGCGACCTTTGCGGGTGTTACCCTCCTGCTGGCGGGCGTGGCCCTGCTCGCGTCGTACGCCCCGGCCCGCCGCGCCGCCCGCGTGGACCCCGCCGTCACCCTGCGCGCGGAATGACCGTGCCTGCCCCCCAGCTTCGCGGAGCCATCATGCGCCACCCCTTCCTCGCCCCGCTCGCGCTCGTGCTCTGCGCCGGTGCGCTCGGCTCCGGCGCCGCGTTCCACACGCTGCAGGATCAGCCGCTGGAGCGCCGCATCCCCGCGCGCCCCGGCGGCACTCTATCGCTCGACCTGCGCACGGGAGGCGAGGTGCGCGTGCAGGGCTGGGATCGCGACGAGGTCTGGGTCAAGGCCGACCTGCGCGGCCGCGACCGGGCGGGTACGCGCGTGGAGATCGCGGGGACGGGCGGAGGCGCCCAGCTCCGCGCCTGGCAGCAGGGGGCGCCCGCCGGCTACTCGACGAGCCACGCCTTCGAAGTGCGCGTGCCGCGCCGCTACGACGTGCGCATCAGCTCGGCGGGCGGCGGGCTCCGCATCGCGGACGTGGAGGGGACGTTCACCGGCGAGACGCGCGGCGGCGAGCTGTCGCTGGAGAGGGTGCGCGGCCGGGCCGACCTCCACACCCTCGGCGGGGGCGTCACCGTCCTCGATTCGAGGCTGCGCGGCCGGGTGTGGACCGGGGGCGGAGAGGTGCGCCTGGACCGCGTGAGCGGCGGCCTCCGCACGGGGCGCGCGGGGGATGTCGAGGGCGCCGGGTCCTTTGGCGGCGGCCCCGGGCCGGTGGTGATCAACACCGCCGGCGGCCCCATCACCGTAGCAGACGCCCCGAACGGCGCCCGCCTCTCCACGGGCGGCGGCGCGATCCGCGTGCGCTCCGCGGCGGGGCGGGTGGAGGCGACGACCGGCGCGGGCACGGTGCAGGTGGACGCATTGGACGGTGAGGCGGTCGTGCGCACCGGCGCGGGCTCGGTCACCCTCACCCTGGTGGGCGACACGCGGCGCGGCGAGCACGGCGTCGACATCCGCTCCGGAACCGGCGCGGTGACGCTGACGATCCCCGCCGGCATGGGCGCCACCTTCGACGTGGAGACGGGCTACACGCGTGCGCACGGTCGCCCGGTACGCATCGAGACCGACCTCCCCCTGCGCCGCTCCGAGAGCGCCACCTTCGAGTCGATCGCGCGGGGGACCGCCCGGAAGCACGTGCGCGCCAGCGGCACCGTGGGTGACGGGCGCCACCGCATCGTGATCCGCACCGTGAACGGCGACGTCCACATCCGGCAGGCGCGGTAGGGGGCCCCACCCCCAGCGTCGCTCCGCGACGCATCCCCCTCCCCCGAAACTGCCCGGGGGAGGGGGTGTTTGCGTGCATCGGCGTGCACGGCTCAGATCAGTGCGCCGTCCAGGAACAGCTCGCCGCGGTCGAAGCGGTCCACGGCGAGCGGTGTGATGTCGAACGTGGGAGAGTCGCCCGCGATGAGCTCCGCGACGGCGAGGCCGACGGAGGGGGCCAGCATCAAGCCGTGGCCGCTGAAGCCCGCCGCGACGATGAAGCCGGGGAGCGACGGGTGCTCGCCGAGCAGCGCGTTGTGGTCGTGCGTCATCTCGTACAGCCCGGCCCACGCCTCCGCCACCGAGCGCACGCGCGCCACCGGGTAACGGCGCTCCACCGTGGCGAGCAGGTCGTCGAGGCGGTTCGTGTCGCAGGCGAAGTTCTCGCCCGGTGGCTCGGATGGACGCGAGCGGCCGATCACGAGGCGGTCCGGCGCGCCGGGGGTGCGCGCGTCGTCCAGCCGCCAGTGCGTGCCGTCCGGGTCAAAGATCATCGGGATGGGCGATGGCAGGCCCTCCTCCAGCTCCAGCCGGAAGAGGTGCTGCCGGACCGGGGTCACGGGGACATCGACGCCTGCCGCGCGCCCCACCGACCCGGCCCATGCGCCGGCCGCGTTCACCACGACGGGCGCCTCGATGCGCCGCTCGCCCTCGGCGGTATCCAGCCTCACCCCCGACACACGCCCGCCGCTCCGCTCCACCTCCACCACTTCGCCGTGCACGTACTCGGCGCCGGCGTGCTCCGCCAGCGCGCGCAGGCCGGCCAGCACCTCGCGCGGATCGAGGTAGCCGTCCTCGGGTCCAAAGATGCCGAGCACGACGTCGTCCACCCGCAGCCCCGGCACCTGGGCGCGGATGCGGTCCGGCGTCCACAGCTCGCACGCCGCGCCGCTCTCGCGCTGCGCCTTGAAACGCCGCTCCAGCCCGGGCGCGCCCTCCGCATCGGCCAAAAAGAGGTAGCCGCGCTCGCGGAACCAGGCGCGCGTTGAACGCGCGGCGGCGGCGGTGATCTCGTCGAAGCGCCTGTAGAAGCCGACGCTGTGCCGCGCCAGCGCGACGTTGAGCGGCGATCCGTACTGCTGCCGTATCCCTCCCGTCGCCAGGCGCGACGACGCGCGGGCGTACGCCGGATCGCGCTCGGCCACCACCACGCGCGCGCCGCAGAGCCGCTCCCGCAGGTGCAACGCGATGCTGGAGCCGATCACGCCACCCCCCACGACCACCGCCGCCGCCGCGTCACTCATCCGCACCTCCGTGCGGGGCCGGCGTCATCCCCCGGCCCCGCGGGTGGCGAGGCTCACGACGACGCGCCAGAGCTCCGCGTGCTCTTCTTCGCGCCACCGGATGACTTCTTTGCCGCGCTGGAGGTGCTCTTCCTGGCCCCGGACGAGCTCTTCTTCGCGCCGTCTGAAGCGCTCTTCTTCGCCGTCCCGGAGGTGCTCTTCCTGGCTCCGCCGCTCTTCTTCGCCGCGCCCGTCCCACCGGAGGCGGAGCGCTTGCGAGGAGCCTTCTTGGCGCCGGCTTCCCTGCGCGCGGCCACGGTGGCGCGCGTGGAGGCGACGAGTCGCTCGACGGCTTCCAGGCCGAGCGCGGCGCCGCCGTGGAGCCGCTCCATCACCTGCTCCACGCGCCCGAGGACGGTGGTGTCGCCTGCGCCGAGCTTCTCCAGCGAGTCGACGGCCCACCGGTAGTGCTTGGCCTCGTCCTCCGCGCCGCGAGCGATGACCTCGCGCACCTCGGGCGGAAAGCGGCGGGCGGCGGCGCGGGCGTACTTGTTGGCGCTCTCCCACTCGTTGGTGCGGAAGGCGAGGAGCACCGCGCGGTCGCCGCCCGCCGCGCCGAGGGCCTGCACCGCCAGCTTCAGCATCCCGGTGGAGAGGTGCGGCGCCGTCACCGGCGTACCGCCGAGCGCCCTCACCAGCTCGCCGATCTCGGCGACGTGGCGCTGGTGGTCGCGCTTGAACTGGCGGAGCTTGCGCTTGAGCGTCTCCGTGGACACCGCGTCGATCGCCACCTGGTACGAAGTGACCGCGTCATGGTCGAGCTGGAGCAGGTCATTGAGCGCGGCCATCAGCGCCGCATCGTTCTTCGCCATCGTCTCTCCTCGATCAGGGTGGTGTCCACTGTGGTCACTCCCGGCACTGCAAACCCGTGGCCCACGGCGCGGGCGATGGTCTGTGCACCGAAACAGGGGAGGGGAAGTGCGTTAGTGCGGAAGTGCGGAAGTGCGGGAGTGCGGGAGTGCGGGAGTGCGGGAGTGCGGGAGTGCGGGAGTGCGGAAGCGCGTTCTGCCGTTGACCGTTGAGCGGTGGGGCGTGGGTGTGTCGGGCGTGGGTGCGTTGAAGCGCGGAAGCGCGTTGGGACCCATGATCGTCCCCCACATTTTGTCATCCTGAGCGACGCGCGGCACCGGCCTCTGCCCGTCTCCAAACTCTGGCGCGGAGCGAAGGATCTACTGCGCGCTACGAAGGGCTCGATGTGAATCGCGATCCTCGTGCATCACCGGCTAGATCCTTTGCTCGCCGCCGGAGCATGGGGGCGCGGCGGGCATTCGCGAGGCGGCTCAGGATGACAGAGGGGGTGGGGTCCGACGGCGGACGCGCACTGACGCACTAACGCACTAACGCACTTCCTTCCCTGGGCATTCCGCTCACCCGACCGCGGCGGTACCTTCCTCCTGCCGCACCACCGCCCGCCGGCGGCACGTGCCTCTCGCCGAACGCTTCCTGGAGCGCGCATGATCCGACTGGGTGTGACCGGCACCGACACCGGGGTGGGGAAGACGACGATCGCCACCGTGCTCCTGCGCATCCTGCGCAGCCGCGGCCTGAGTGTGGCCGCCATGAAGCCGGTGGAAGCCGGCGTGAAGCCCGACGACCCGGCCAGCGACGCCCGCCGCCTCCAGGCCGCCGCCGGCGGCGACGACCCCATCGCGGACGTGCGCCCCGTGCTGATCGCCGAGCCCCTGGCGCCCTGGGTGGCCAGCACGCGCGCCGGCACCGAAGTGGACCTGGGACTCCTCGACGCCGCCTTCGCCCGCCTCGCCGAGGGGCGCGACGCCGTGCTGGTGGAGGGAGCCGGCGGCCTCCTCGTGCCCCTGACGCGCGACGTGGCCTTTGACGGACTCTTTGTGCAGTGGGAGCTGGACGTGGTGGTCGTGGCGGGGAACCGCATGGGCGCCATCAACCACACCCTCCTCACCGTGCGCGCCGCCCACGACGCCGGCCTGCGCGTGCGCGGCGTCGTGCTCAACTCGCTGAGCCCCGAAACCCCCGGCATCGCCGAAGCCACCAACCTGGAAGCCCTCTCCGAGCTCCTGGCCCCGGTCCCCGTCCTCGCCTTCCCCTGGCTCCGCAAGCCGGACGACGAGGCCTACGTCCTGGACGTCGCCCAGACCGCCGGCCTCGACGCGCTGCTCGGTGACCGCACGCCGCGACCGTAGCAGAAAAGCCTCACACAGAGCACACAGAGAGAACTGAAAGCCACAGAGAAACCCTTTTGCGGTTCTCTCTGTGGCTCTGTGTCTCTGTGTGAGCCATGCAGTTGCAGTTCTCTCCCCGCGTCTCTGCGCCTCTGCGTGAGACTTACGAGTCCGGCTTAGCAGGCATGTCGGTCGCGTTCTCACGGATGCGCAGCGAAAAGTCCGGATCGTCGGCGTGCTTGAGGGCGCGCTCGTTGATGTGGAAGCGCTCGCGGGCCTGCGCGAACGGGAGGTCGGTGTCGATCAGCCCCAGGTCGTAGGCCAGCGCGTCGGAGTAGCCGGGGAGGAGGGTGCGCGGGCTCCAGGGCACCCGGCGCGGCGCGATGCGGTTGACGTGGCGCACCAGGTTGCTGGTGCAGTTGCTGGTGAGGGTGTTGTAGAACTCTGGCCGCTCGCGCAGCTCGTTGGCGCGGCGCAGCACGTCCTCCAGCATCGCGCGCACCTGCGCCGGCGTGGCGCGGACGGGATACAGGTACACCTGGTCGCGGCGATGGCTGGTGCGCACCGTCACCACGTCGCGCTCGTCGGCCAGTACGTAGATCAGCTCATACCGCCTCAGCAGCCCCTTCAGTGGCGAGAACGACTCACCTTTTTCCTTGCGGATCTCCACCGAGGCGGCCAGGAACTGCCCGTCGTCGAAGCCGAACGACACGAAGGTGTGCGCCGGTCCGCGCCAGTCGTCCTCGAACGGCTCCACCGCGTACCACGCCGTGCGCAGCCGCCGCAGGTCGTACGCGCGGTCCTCCCACGCCACGGTGTAGTCGTTCTCCGTCCTGTACCGCGCGTTGCGGACGTTGTGGACGACCACCGAATCGCCCTTCAGCTCGGCCCACGCCACGCGCGCGTTGTCCGGCGTCCAGTCACGCGTGTTCGAAGGCCGCACCCGGCTCCACGCCGCCAGCGCGGCAACGAGGATGGCGGCCGCGACCGCCCAGCGGACGGATGGAAGGTGCATGCGGAAAAGGACTTGGCGATGGGTGAACCAGGGTCGCACCCAACTTCATGCGCCGGAGCGCCAAAGGCAACCACGGGCGGCATCGGCGGCGGGCACATCCCCTGCGTCGCGGGAGGGGCGAGCTGCGCACGAGCCACCCATTCCCAGCGAGATCCGTGAACGCCCCACGCCCGGTCACCGTCCTCTGCGTCGCCTCGTTCTTCAAGGGCGAAGAGTTCCTCCGCGAGTGCAAGCGGCTCGGCTGCCGCGTCCTGTTATTGACGGTGGAGAAGCTGCGCGAGGAGAACTGGCCGCGCGAGGCGATCGACGAGGTCTACTACATGCCCGACCTCTACGACCGCGACGACGTCTTCCACGGCGTCAGCTACCTGGCGCGCTCGGAAGACATCGCGCGCATCGTCCCGTTGGACGAGTACGACCTGGAGATGGCCTCCGCGCTGCGCGAGCACCTGCGCGTGCCGGGGATGGGCGAGACCACGGTGCGCTACTTCCGCGACAAACTGGCGATGCGCATGCGCGCCGAAGAGGCCGGCATCCGCGTCCCTGAGTTCGCGCCGGTGATCAACTACGACCGCCTGCGCGACTACATGGCACGCGTGCCGGCGCCCTGGGTGCTGAAGCCGCGCACCGCCGCGTCGGCCATGGGCATCCGCAAGATCCACGATTCGGAGCAGCTCTGGCGCGCGCTGGACGAGCTGGGAGACAAGCAGTCGTTCCACGTGCTGGAGCACTTCGTACCGGGCAAGGTCTTCCACGTGGACTCGGTGGTGTGGAAGCGCGAGATCGTCTTCGCCGAAGCCAACGGCTACTTCGATCCCCCGTTCGACGTGTACCACGGCGGCGGGCTCTTCTCCACGCGCACGCTGGACCGCGCCTCGCCCGAGGCGGAGGAGCTGCGGGCGATGAACTCCGTGGTAGCGCAGACGTTCGGAATCCTGCGCGGCGTGCTGCACACCGAGTTCATCCGCGGCCACCACGACGGCAAGCTGTACTTCCTGGAGACGGCCGCGCGGGTGGGCGGCGCCAACATCGTTGAGATGGTGGAAGCGGCCACCGGCGTGAACCTGTGGCGCGAGTGGGCGCGCGTGGAGGTGGCCGATGCGCGCGGCCATGAGTACACCGTCCCGGACGCGCGCCGCGACCACGGTGGGCTGCTGGTGACGCTCGCGCGCCAGGAGTGGCCGGACACCTCCGCCTACGCCGACCCTGAGATCGTCTGGCGGATGAACAAGCGCCACCACGTCGGCCTCGCCGTCGCCTCCCCGGACCCCGCGCGCGTGGACGAGCTGCTCGCCTCCTACATGCGCCGCTTCCGCGAAGACTTCTATACCTCCCTCCCCCCCGCGATGGAGGCAAACAACTGAGAGCGCGGCCCGGTTAGAGCAGCCCGAACCGGTAGCGGCGAATCAGCTGCCTCAGAAGGTCGTCGCTGATGGGCTCAGGCACCCCAGCCTCGAGCGAAGCCCGAGCCCGATCGAATACGGCAGCGGCGTACAGGTGGTTGTCGTGCCGGGCGGCGTACAGCACCCCGTCCGGGGCATCGCCGCGCCGCCAGAGCAGGCGCGAAACGGCACGCGAAAGCGCGTAGTCACTCCCGCTCACCACCGTGCCATCGACGCCTGCTCGGTTGAGCCCTTCACCATCCAGCTGCACGAGGCGCAGCTCGCGGCGAACACGAACCGGCGTCAGTCGGCGCGCCTCGACTTCCGTGAGTGCGAGGTCACGCCTCGCCGGGCGCCGCAGGAACGTCTCCACGAAAGCCGTCGCGGGTGACAAGCCCAGATAGCAGACTCCGTAGGCGCCCTCATCCCGTTCGGAATCGCCGTATGGGCCTGGCGTATCGGGGTGAGCCGCACCCGGCCCAGGGTCATTGAAGCGGTAGTTGACGTCCTCTCCGCCGTAGAACATCGCATCCTGGTCCACCCGGTGGATGCGCCACAACACCGCTCCCGCGGCGATCCGCCGGAAAAGCACTGCATCCCCGGCTTCTTCTCGGGTGCCCGGGAGTGCCGGCCGCGCACCCACACCTAGATCTGCTGGAGCGCTGCGCACGTTCAGGCGCCGTGCTCGCCCACGCTCGCGAGCACCCGACGGATGGAGGGCAGGGCATCCCTTCCCTCCTCGCCGAGCACCTGCAGCACGGACCGGCCACCCAGGTCGGCGTCCGGAGCCAGCACTTCCGCCAAACGCATCCAGGGATCGTCGACGTTGCACGCGCGCAGCGCTTCCGGCAGTGCGTCCAGCGGCCGGCCATCGGTGCCGAATTGCGCGGCCGGAAAGGCCCAATCGCCGGTGGGCATAGGAACCGCGAGCAGCGTTCCCGTGCGGCGGCGCTTGTCCACCGCTTGCCGCGAAGTGCCCAGCATCGTTGCGACCGCCTGCGTCGAAAGCCCTCCACCCGCCTCCGCGAGGAGCTCGCGGCGCCTGCGAGCCGAGGCCGCGACCGCCTGCGCCAGCGGATCACCCTTCACGTCGGCGATCAGCGATTCGGCCGCGATGTCCGCCAGGAGGCCTGCCACCGCGGCACCGGGTCGCTCCTCGCACAACGCCGCGGCGAGTAGCGGAATTCCAAGCTTCTCCATCACCGGAACCGCTTCGCGCACCAAGAGCGCGAAGGCGGCAGAGAAGATCGCGGCCGCGGCGTCTTCACTCGCCTTCTGGTTGCTCGGTGCCGGCGACGAGGAGCGGCCGCTTCCTTTCGTGATCTTGCGCCGCCCTGAAGCCTTAACCGAGGCACCAGCGCTCGCTCCGCGTGCTGCTTCGTCAAAGAGTTCGCGTACCGGGCGATCGAGAACATCGGCCATGAAATACCTCCAGTGCAGGTTGCCTACGTACGAATCTGCGCGAAAAAGATTCCAAAGGCAACCTCATTAGCCATCTTCCCGTGTAGAGAAAACTCGCAGCAGGCCGTACACGAACTCTGCGGCATCGTAGAACGCCTCTACGCTGATGCGCTCGTCGGGGGCGTGCGCACGGGCGTCGGTGACGTCCAGGAAGAGGCCGGAGACGCCGTACATGGGGATGCCGGCGCGGCGAAAGTGCTGGCTGTCAGTGGCGCCGATGGTCATTACCGGAACGACGTGGACGCCCGGCCACAGCTCGGCGGTGACGCGCTCCACCGCACCCACGATCCCCGGCGTGAGCGGCGATGGCGGGGCGGAGCGCGACGTGGTCAGCGGCGTCACGGTGATCAGCGGGTCGTCCAGGATGGCGCGGATCGCATCCAGCACCTCGCCCGGGTCGTCGCCGGGGAGGATACGGCAGTCGACGGTTGCGCGCGCGAAGAGGGGGAGCGCGTTGTCCGCCTCGCCGGCCTCCAGACGCGTGGGGACGCAGGTGGTGCTCATCAGCGCCGCGTGGTACGGGTTCGCGGCGAGACGGCGCGCGGCGTCCAGGTCTCCCGCGGCGGCGGCACGCATGTCGTCGTTGCCGCTGATCTCGCCCATGCGCGCAAAGAACGCCTGCGCCGCCTCCGTCATCCGCAGCGGAAAGCGGTGTTCGGAGAGGCGCGCGATCCCCGTGGCCAGGCGGTGGATGGGGTTGTCTGCGGCGGGGAGGGCGCTGTGGCCGCCGCGCCCCGCGACCTCGAGGCGCAGCGGGAGCGGAAGCTTCTCGGCCACCTGGATCTGGTTGGACGCGCGCCGGCCGCCCTCGATGCGCCCGTAGCCGCCCTCGTTGAGCCCGAATCCGGCGTCCACCAGCGGACGATGGTGCTCCACCAGCCAGGCGGCGCCGTTGTCCTCCCCGCCCTCCTCGTCGGCGGTGAGCGCCACGATCAGGTCGCGGTCGGGGACGAAACCTTCGCGGCGCATGCGGACCAGGGCGGCGAGCCAGAGCGCGCACATCGCCTTGTCGTCCAGCGTGCCGCGCCCGTAGAACCAGCCGCCCTCCTCGGTCAGGCGAAAGGGCGGAACGGTCCAGTCCTCCGGCCGCGCGTCCACCACGTCCAGGTGCGCCAGAAGGAGGATCGGCGGATGGACACCGGTGCCGCGCAGGCGCGCGACCAGGTTGTGCTTGCGCGGGTCGGGGCCCAGCACGCTCACGTCTTCCGCGGGGAAGCCGCCCGCGCGCAGCCACCCCGCGGCGGCCCAGGCGGCGTCCGTGGTGCCGTGCTCGGGAGAGGTGTCGATCTCGACCAGCGCGCGAAAGATCTCCCGCGCCTGCTCGCGTTCGTCCGGTGGATGTCCGTCCATGATCTCCATCGTGGAAGCCAGCCGTGTGCCCTTCGGCGTGATGCCGTTCCATCCGCCCCCTGCTCAAAACGCGCCCGCTCACATACATTACCCGCACAAACAACCCGCAGTCGGAAACAGCTCCCCTATCCGAGGTGCAGATGATCCTGGCCTGGCCTTCACGTGCCGCGCTCCTGCTCGGCGTTGCTCTTCCGCTCGCCGCGTGCGACACGCCGCTCTCCTCGCACTCCGTCACCGCGCCGCGCCTGGCGACGGTGCCGGCGCAGGGGACGGCATCGACGCTGGACGTGGCGAGCTGGAACATCGAGTGGTTCGGCAGCACGGGCAACGGGCCCGCCGACGAGGCGCTGCAGCTCGCCAACGCACGCGACATCATCTCCGGCGCGGACATGGACGTGTGGGGCGTTGCCGAGATCGTGGACCAGGCGCACTGGAACAGCCTCGAATCGCAGCTCACCGGCTACACCGGCCTGCTGGCGGGCGAGTCCATCGTCACCGGCGGCTCCACCTACTACGGCGCCACCGAGCAGAAGGTGGGGCTGCTCTACAAGTCGTCGATGGCCACGCTGCTCGGCGCGAAGATCATCCTGACCGCGTACGACGCCGACTTCGCGGGGCGACCGCCGCTGGAGGTGACGCTGCGTATGACGCTGAACGGCGCCACCGAGGACGTGGTCTTCATCGTCATGCACGCCAAGGCCTTCAACGACGACGCGAGCTGGCAGCGCCGCGCCAACGCGTCCGCCGCGCTGAAGTCGTATCTGGACGCCACCTATCCCACGCAAAAGGTGTTCGTGATGGGCGACTTCAACGACGACGTGGACACCTCCATCACCGCGGGGAAGGCGTCGCCGTACAAGAACTTCGTGGACGACGCGGCGCGCTACTCATTCCCCACCAAGGCGCTATCGGATGCGGGAACCGCGTCGACCACGTCGTACACCGACATGATCGACCACCACCTGATCACCAACGAGGCGAGCGCGACCTACGCGGCCGGCTCCGTCCAGGTGTACCGGGTGGACTCGTACGTCGCCAACTACGCCACCACCACCAGCGACCACTACCCGGTGCTCTCCCGCTACACCTTCGGCGGCGGCGGCGGCACCACCACGCCGGCCGTGCGCATCACGGCGCCGAACGGTGGCGAGTCGTACACGGCCGGAAGCAGCCAGACGATCACCTGGACGTCCGCCGCGGTGTCGAACGTGAAGCTGGAGTACACGCTGGACGGCACCGCCTGGACGCAGATCACCGCCAGCACCCCCGCCGCCGCGGGCAGCTACGGCTGGACGGTGCCCTCCACCGCCAGCACCGCCGCAAAGGTGCGCATCTCTGACGCCAGCGCAGCAACGCTGAGCGACGCGAGCGACGGCGCATTCACGATCGCCGCGGCGGCGACTCCGGCGAAGGTGATCATCAACGAGATCATGGCGAACGAGCCGGGGAGCGACGTCGCGGGCGAGTTCGTGGAGCTGGTGAACGTGGGCGGGACGTCGATCGGCATCGGCGGCTGGACGATCTCGGACGGCGGCGGGGTGCGCCACACATTCGCGGCGGGCACCACGCTGGGCGCGGGGAAGGCGATCGTGGTGTACGGCGGGTCGGGGAGCATTCCGGCGGGACTCACCAACGCCGTGGCGGCTTCGACCGGCGCGCTCAACCTGGCCAACGGCGGCGACCAGGTGATCGTCAAGAACGGCGCGACGACCATCAACAGCTTCACCTACCCATCGTCGCTCGCGGGCACGGACGGCGTGTCGATGAACCGCAGCCCGGACACCTCGGCTACGGGCGGGTTCGTGCTGCACACTGCGGTGTCGTCGCTGACGTCGTCGGGCGGGAAGCGGGCGAACGGGACGGCGTACTGAAGAAGTGCGTTAGTGCGTTAGTGCGTTAGTGCGTTAGTGCGTTAGTGCGTTAGTGCGTTAGTGCGTTAGTGCGTTAGTGCGTTAGTGCGTTAGTGCGTTAGTGCGTTAGTGCGTTAGTGCGTTGGTGCGTTGG
>DASVTZ010000252.1 GCA_036387335.1 Longimicrobium sp. | reverse complement strand
GTCATGCCGCCTTCCGCTGGTGAAGGGTGGGATACAGAGGCTCATCGACACCGACGCGTAAAATTGTGGCGTTTCAGGCGCGTCGGCTTGCGTACAGATGAAGGCCGGGGCGTGCAAAGTCAAGAACGGCACTCAGCGCGTCGGGTGACGGTGAGCGCCCACCCGCTTCGATCGGCTATTGGCGGCGCGCGGTGCCGCCTCGTAGCTTGATCGGTGCCATCCGCCGCCCGGAGGCGGATCCATTCCCTCCCGCACACCCACGCACATGCGCAACCGACTGCTCGTCCTCCTGCTGCTCCCGCTCATCGCCGCCTGCCAGCCGCAGACGTCGTCCGCCCCTTCACCGGCGCCGTCCGCGACGGCGGGCGCGCGCGAGACGACGGAGCAGGATCGCGCCGCGGTGCTCGCGTCCATCCAGAGCTTCATGGACGCGCTGCGGACCAAGGACACCACCGCGATGAACCTGCACGTGGACTCGCTCACGCGCCTCACGCTCATCCGCCCCACGCGCGACGGCGGAACGCGCGTGATGGTGATGACGGGCGCGCAGTTCATCCGCGCGGTCACGCAGCCGGGCCAGCCCGGGATCGACGAGCCGATCCGCAACCCGGTGGTCCACGTGAGCGGCGACCTCGCCACCGTCTGGGCCGAGTACCAGGTGCGGCGCGACAACACCGTGACGCACTGCGGCTTCGACGCCTTCCACCTCGCCCGCCGCGACGGCCGCTGGAAGCTCCTCAACATCAGCGACACCTACCAGCCGACCGGGTGCGGACCGGCCTGGCCGCGCTGACGGACAGGTCCAGCGAAGAACTTACAGCTCCCCCGCTGGTCAGAACCCCACCCCGCCTGCATCACGCCGACTCCCGGACGCACATGCCCGAACTGCTGCGCTGCCCCACCTGCTCCGCGCCGCTGGCCGCGCCCGAGACGCTGGACACCACGGCGCGATGCCCCTACTGCGGAACGAGCGTGCTGCTGAGCGGCCGCACCGGCGCGTCCCTGCCGCCCGTCACCGTGGCCCGGAAGAACGCCGCCGGGCGCGTGATCGGCGGCGTGGTGCTGGCCCTCGCGCTGGTCATCGTGGTGGTGGCCACGCGGAGCGGATCTCCGCCGCCGGCTCCGGTGGACCAGCCGCGGGCAGTGGCGGGGAACCCGCCGGGGATCACCCCCGCGCCCAGCGCGCCCTCCGCGCCCGATGCGTTCGCGGACGTGGTGCTCCGCTTCGGCAGTGAGGGCACGGGCGCCGGGCGGTTCGAGGACGCGCGGAACGTGGCGGTAGACGGCGCAGGGCGGATCTACGTGGGCGAGTACAGCGGCGGGCGCGTGCAGGTGTTCGACTCGCTCGGCACCTTTGTCACGCAGTGGATGGCGGACCCGCGGATGCCGATGCTGGACCTGGAGGTGGACCGCGGCGGCACCGCGTACGTGGTGCAGAGCGGCCGCATCCGCCGCTACGAGGGCGCCACCGGCCGCCCGCTCGGCACGGTGGCCGGCACGGGCCAGGGCGAGGGCGTGAACGACCTGGTGCTGGCGCTCGATGGAACGCTGTGGGTGGTCAGCGGCTCGTCCGAAGTGGTGCACCTCACCCGCGAGGGCAAGGTGCTGCGCCGCGTGGACCTGCGGCAGGCGGTGCAGGAGAACGCCGCGCCCGCACGGCTGGCCGTCTCGGGAAAGGGCGAGGTGTACGCGCTGGACCGGTGGACGAACGAAGTCTACCGGCTGGACGCTGCGGGGAAGTTCGTGGACCGCTTCGGGGGGAAGGGCGACGGCCCCGAGCAGTTCCGCTGGGCAATGGAGCTCGCCATCGACGGCCGAGGCCGCGTGTACGTGAGCGACGTGGGGCGCGGGATCCGCGTGTTCGACGCCGCCGGCCACTTCGTCGAGGCGTTCGCCGAGCGCGGGGCGGTGTTCGGGCTCGCCTTCGACGACAGCGACGGCCTCTACACCGCCCAACGCAACAACCACGAGATCGTCAAGTTCCGCATCAAACGCTGACGGCGATAAACCTGGTCTCACACAGAGACACAGAGACACAGAGACACCAGAGAGAAAAAGAAGAAGTGGTTTTCTGTGGCTTGCAGTTCTCTCTGTGTCCTCTGTGTGAGGCTTTTCTCCGTTGTTCTCTCGCTGTGTGTTAGCGGTCCACGGTCGCCTGCTGGGCGGGGTTGTAGCGCGGGCCGCTGATCTTGTCGGGGGCGAGGGCGGCGTCGAGGGTGGCCATTTCGTCGCGGGTGAGCGAGAGGTCGGCGGCGGCGAGGTTTTCTTCGAGGTAGCGGCGGCGCTTGGTGCCGGGAATGGGGACGAGGTCCGGGCCCTTGTGGAGGAGCCAGGCGAGGGCGATCTGGCCGGGGGCCGCGCCCTTGCTCGCGGCCAGCACGCGCACCGACTCGGCGGCGCGGACGTTGGCGTCGAAGTTCTCGCCCTGGTAACGCGGGTCGCCCCGGCGGAAGTCGCCCTGCGGGTACTCCTCCGCGCGCTTCACCGCGCCGGTCAGGAAGCCGCGGCCGAGCGGCGCGAAGGGAACCAGGCCGATCCCCAGCTCGCGCAGCAGGGGGATGATGCGCGGCTCCAGGTTGCGCTCCCACAACGAATACTCGCTCTGCAGCGCCGAGATCGGGTACACGGCGTGCGCGCGCCGGATCGTCTGCTCGCCCGCTTCGGAGAGGCCCAGGAAGCGCACCTTTCCCTCGCGCACCAGCTCGGCCATCGTGCCGACGACGTCCTCGATGGGTACGGCGGGGTCCACGCGGTGCTGGTAGAGGAGGTCGATGCGGTCCGTCTCCAGCCGGCGGAGCGAGCCCTCCACCGCCTCGCGGATGTGCTCCGGCCGGCTGTCGAGCCCCGCCATGCGGCCATCCTCGATCTTGAAGCCGAACTTGGTGGCGATCACCACCTCGCCGCGCCGGCCGCGGAGGGCGCGGGCGAGCAGCTCCTCGTTGGCGAACGGGCCGTACACCTCGGCCGTGTCCAGAAAGGTGCATCCGAGCTCGATGGCCCGGTGGATGGTGGCGATCGACTCGGCTTCGTCGCGCTCCTCCGCGGTGCCGTAGGCCTGGCTCATCCCCATGCAGCCGAGGCCGAGCGCGGAGACGGCGAGGCCCTGCGTGCCGAGTGTGCGAGTGGTCAGCATGGGTTCTACCGGTGATTCGGGTGCATGAGGTTGCCGCGGCCGTGTGCACGTCAGATTCGTACCACGACGGGCGCAGCCCGCCGGCGAGTCCGGGGCCGCCGACTGTGCCGCACCCGGTCGCGTGCGTACGCCTGACGCTCATTGTACGCCACCCGCGAGAGGAATTTGGAGGTGCGTGGCCGACTAGTCGGCTGTGCACCTCTCTTCTTCCCGGGGGAACATGAAGAAAATCAAAGTCCTGTTTTTCGCGGCCGATCCGACCTCGGTGCTTCCGAAAAACCCCACCGAGCCGCTCCAGCTCGGCGCGGACATGCGGGAGATCCGCAAGCGCGTGGAGGAGGACGGCCGCCCGTCGACGTTGGACTTCGACTGCCAGTTCGACGCACGCCCAAAGGATCTCGTCGAGCGGTTGCGCCGGACGCGCCCGCGGATCGTGCACTTCAGCGGGCATGGCAACCTCCAGGGGCTGATGTTCACTTCCCCGAGTGGAGCCGGCGCGCAACTGGTCACGGGTGCCGCGCTCAAGGAATTCCTCAAGGTGTTTCCGCACGAGATCCGCCTCGTAAACCTGAGCGCCTGCTATTCCAGGGATCAGGCCGAGTCGATCGCGGAGGTCGTCGGGTGCGCCATCGGGACGCCGGGCGGGATCGCGGACGAGGATGCAATCGAGTTCAACGCCGCCTTCTACGGCTTCATCGCCCGCGGAGAGTCGGTGCAGAACGCCTTCGACTTGGCCAGTGCGGAAGTAGGGGTGAGCGGACCGGGTGGAACCACCCCGGTGCTGCTCCGCGGCAAGGGCGTCGACGCATCGAAGCTGTTCCTGGTGCCGACGCGCCGCCGGCGGAAGCAGGGGATGGCGGCTGCCGGAATCCTGGCGGTCTTCGCCCTGGGTGTCGCGAGTGTGTGTCCGCCCGTTCATGATCCGCCCCTTCCTGTGGGATTCCGGGCTATGGGGTGTGTCGAAGCGTCCGCGGCGATGCCCGCCCCGACCATCGGTGCGGCGACCACCACCAGTGCGACGGCGAGCGTGGCGCAACTGGATGAGGCGAAGGCGCTCTGCGCCGCGGGGGCTGCGGACAGTGCGTTCCATCTGTTCAAAGAGTTGGCACAGGCAGGGAATGCCGAGGCGCTAGGCCTGGAGGCGATCGCGTACATGACCGGCAGGGGGGCCGAACGCCTTCCAGAGCTGGGGGTCGAGAAGCTGCGCGACGCGGCGGGCAAGGGCGATTCGCGCAGCATGGTTGCGCTCGCTACCGCGTACGAGACCGGGTACGGAATGAAAAGGGCGAGCCCGCGCTACGCGCGGCTCTGGCTCGCCAAGGCGGCGAGGCGTGGAGACCCGGAGGCGATGCGCAGGCTCGGCGTCGTCTACCGCCAGGCGAAGAGCGACTCCGCGCTCTACTGGCTTAACCGCGCCGTGGCGGCGGGCTCCGCGGATGCGCACGTGGACCTGGGCTACATGTACGATGGCGGCATCCTGGTCGCGCGGGACAAGGCGAAGGCCGTCCAGCAGTACGCCGCGGCCGCGAGGGCCGGCTCGCCGAGGGGGATGTACGCTGTCGGTTCCGTGATCCAGGCGGGATTGGGCGTCAAAAAGGACCCGGTGCTGGCCCACCGCTGGTTCTACAGGGCGGCGTGCGCCGGCTCCTCGGACGCCATGGCCGCGATCGGCGAACAGTATCTGCTCGGCAACGGCGTTCCCGCGGACAGCGGCATGGCCAAGCGCTGGTTCCGCCTGGCCAGCGCCGCGGGGTCGACGTTGGCGATAAGGAAGCTCCACGCGCTCAAGGCGCCCGAGCAGCCACGGCAGTGGAGGTGGCCCGTCGGCTGGATCCTGGCGCGGGTGGGGATGGCCGAGACGCACGCGCAACTGTCCTGCTCATCGGAGGTAGGCGCCGGCCCAGCCTGATCGCGCACCTGGAGCGCGGGAGCACATCGGAGACGCGGAGGAGAGGCGCCCCAGGCTAGGGGCGCCTCTCTTCAGTTCCATGATATTGTCGGCATCCTTCGAACGGCCAGATCTCCGCCAGACTCACGACTTGAGATCGACACCACCGGGTAGTACCCTACTGTGTAGCACACTAAAGAAGGAGCTACAATGCGTGAAACGGAATTCAACGCCGTGATGGGCGCACTCGACGAGTTGGTCGAGCACCACGCCGGCCGCAAACGTGACCTGCGCACGACCATCGTTCCGGTGCCGCCGAGCCCCATCACCGCGGGCGAGGTGCGGCAGCTACGGGAGAGGGTGCGTGCATCCCAGGCTCTTTTCGCGCGCGTCCTGAACGTCAAGCCGAGCACCGTTCAGGCGTGGGAGTCAGGCTATCGTAGTCCGGATGGTGGTAACCTCAAGCTGCTCCGTCTGGGAGAGGAGCACCCGGAGATCGTCTTCCGTGAGATCCTGGAAGATGCGGATTCGTGAACTATGGGCTCTCCTGATACACCCGGTGGAGGAGATAGACGAGATACGATGCTTCGGGCGACGGGGACGAATCGGGGCGGCCTGCGGGTCGCCCCAGTTTGCGTTTTCGGGACTGAGGTTGTCCGTTCGCATCTGAGGAAATGGTCTCACGCAAAGACGCGAAGGCGCAAAGAAAGAGCTTTGTGTCTTCCTTCGCGTCTTTGCGCCTTTGCGTGACATCTTGATCCTTTGGAGCTGCACAAAATTTCGGGTGAGACGGTATCGAGGGCGCGTTGAGCCGCGGCGGGGGAGGGGACGATGGCCGGTTCGTCACAAACGGGCGCGCTGGCGGATTCTTGTGGCGTAACGACCGGCCGGGGTACGCGGCGAGTGCCGACGGATGCACCGGCTCCACGTCTCCACATCCTGCCAGAAGGAGCTTTCCATGCGCATATCGACGTACGTCGCGGCACTCGGCGTCCTGCTCGCCGCCGCCTGCAACGGGGGGGTGACGACGCCCGCCGCGTCGTGCAGCGGCCAGCCGGTGGTGCGCGCGAACGGCGCGATCTTCACCGCGCGCGGGCCGGCGACGGCCTCCGAGGCGGGAGCGCTGTTCGGCGTGGTGAAACGCGAGCGTACCGGGTGCAACGACGTGATCATCACCGTGACCGACAGCGCCGCTCCCCGTCGCCTTCACGATCCGTGGGTGGACGGCGATGCGTCCATGCTCAGGGTTGGAACCGAGCTGTACCAGCGGGTAGGAGGCGTGCCCGGACAGGAGCTCGTCGCCCAGAGTGCACTGGACGGGTGGGTGCGGCTGGCGGTGCAGGGGATCGAGTGAACAGGGCTGCGTGAGCGGCTGTCACAAACGCGGGCCCTCGCGGATTCTTGTGCCGTAGCGGCCCGCGCGCGTGCCGCCACCCACCCTGCCGATGGAGTGTGCGATGCGCCTTGCAGCGGACCGTGTGAGCGGACGGCGACACGGTGCCGGGCAGATCTGAGGCGGCGCTGGAGGCGCTCTTCCACCGCGTGTATCCGTCGCTCTTTCGCTACGCGTACCGGCTGACGGGGGACATGGATGCCGCCGAGGACGCGGCGCAGGAGTCGTTCGTACGGCTGCTGGACCACCCGGTGCCGGAGGAGCGTGCCGACCGCTGGCTCTTCACCGTCGCCACGAACTTCGTGCGGCAGCGCGGCAACGGCGCGGCGCGGCGCTCTCGGCTGCTGGCCGCCTGGGCTCCCGTGCCGGACGCACCGCCCGCGCCCGACGAGTCGGCCGAGAGGAACGAAAAGGTGGCGCGTGTGCGTGCCGCGCTGGCGAGCCTTCCCGAGCGCGACCGCCAGATGCTGCTGATGCGCCAGGAGGGCTTCAGCTACGCCGAGATCGCCGCGGCCGCGGGGCTGAACCCGGCATCGGTGGGGACGATGCTGGTGAGGGCGCTGGAGCGGTTCGCCGCCGTCTACGGAACCGAGGAGGAGGCTGATGGAACACCCGGCTGACGGAACGCTGCTGGAGTGGATCGACGGCCGGCTGCCGGGCTCCACCGCGGTCGCGCTGGAGCTGCACGTGGGCGGCTGCCGCGCGTGCACGGCCGAGGCGGAGCGGCTGCGCCTGCTCTCGTCCACATTCGAGCGCGCCCTCGACGTGCTCGATCCGGCCGTGTCCACGCAGATGGCGTACGCGGTGCTGCAACGCCGCCGCGCCCGGTGGATGCCGAGAGGGCGTCGCGCGCTGGCGAGGGCGGCCGTCCTCCTCCTGGCCGTGGCGGGGATCGCCTCCGCCACGCTGCCGGGGTCGCCGGTACGCGGGTGGATCGGCGAACGGTTCGGAGGCGCGGCGGAGATGCCGTCCAGTGTCCGCCCACCCGCCGCGCCGGCGGAGCCGCTGGCGGGGGTGGAGATCCTGCCGCGCGAGGGGAGCGTGCACGTCGTGCTGGCCAACGCCGGGGCCGGGCTGCGGGTGCGCGTGCGGCTGGCGGACGCGGAGTACGTGGACGTGCGCGGGACCGGGGCGGCGGCCGGCGCGCGGTTCCGCACGGCGCCGGGCCGCATCACCGTCGACGGCGCGGACGGCGGCGAGATCCACATTGCGCTCCCCCGGCGGCTGCGCAACGCGGTGGTCACGGTCGAGGGGCGGACGTACCTGGTCAAGGAAGGCGAGCAGATGCGCGTTCTCACCACGGGGGTCGACACCGCGGGCCCCGAGCTCGTCTTCCGCGTCGGGCCGTGAGCCGCCCGTCCAGGCCTTCCACGCACGGTCCATGGTCGCAGCGTCGCTCCTCCTCCTCGCCTTCCTCCCCCAGGCCGACATCCAGGGGACGGTGCGCGCCGCGGCCACGGCCGAACCGGTGCCGTACGCCACCGTGCGCATCGCGGAGCTCCGCCGCAGCGTATCCACCGACGCCGCGGGGGGTTACGCGATCCCTGGCGTTCCGGACGGGCGCTGGCGCGTGCAGGCCAGCTCCGTCGGCTACCATCCCACGGAGCTGATCGTACGCACGCGCGGCGGAGCGGTCGTGAGGATGGATTTCGACCTCGTCGCCGCGCCCATCGCCCTGCCGAACGTGAAGGTGGTGGCGAGGCGGGAGCGGGCGGAGAGCCGAGCGGAGGTGCTCGGTGGCCCTCCGGCGACGCCCCTCCGCGCGCCGGAGCTGGCCGCCGTCCCCGCGCTGGCGGAGGCGGACGTCCTGCGCGCGGTGCAGACGCTTCCCTCCGTCGCCGCGTCGTCCGATTTCAGCAGCGCGCTGTACGTGCGCGGCGGCTCGCCGGACCAGACGCTGGTGATGCTGGACGGGATGCCGCTCTTCAACCCGTACCACGTCGGCGGGATCTTTGGGGCGCTCGATCCATCGTCCGTGGCCTCGGTAGACGTGCTCGCCGGCGCGATTCCGGCCCGCGCGGGCGATCGGCTGGGCGGCATCGTGGACGTCCGCACGCGCGATGGCGGCCACGACCGGGTGCGCGGCAACGGCGGGGTGAGCCTGATCGCGGCGCGCGCAAGCGCCGACGGGCCGCTCCCCGGCGGGCGGGGCAGCTACATCGCGTCGGTGCGCCGCTCGTACCTGGACGCGCTGACCTCCGCCGCCTACGCGCTGGGGCTGACCGAGGGGACGATTCCGTACGGCTTCACCGACGCGCACCTCAAGGTCACGCACGACACCGGGGGCAACGGGACGGTGGCGGCATCGCTGTACCTGAACCGCGAGGTGATCGACACGCCCGAGCGCATGCGCCGCGAGACGGGCGACGACTACCGGATCCGCTGGGGATCGCGGCTGGCCAGCGTGTCGTACCGGCGCATGCTCGGACCCTCGTGGGTGGGCGAGGCGCGCGCGGGGCTCACCGGCTTCGCGGCCACCTTCGACGCCCGCGAGCGCGCGCTCGCCGGTGGGATTCCGCCCGAGGAGATCCCGTACGTCCCGGTGCTGACCGGCCGCACCGAAACGCGCAACCTGCTCGCGGCGGCCGAGGTCATCCGCTACGCCCCGCGCCACCAGTCGCGCGCCGGGGTCCAGGGCGATGCGTACCGGCTGGCTCACCGCATCGTGGAGGTGAGTCCCGAGCCGTTCGGGGACTTCGTGGTCCCCTTCGAACGCGTGGACGAGCCGCGCACGCTGGCCGCGTACGTGGATGACGAATGGACCGCGACGGACGCGCTCGTCATCCGAACCGGCGTGCGGGTGCTGCACGCGGGCGGGCTGGGGACGGCCTGGATGCCCCGCGCCGGCATCCGCTGGGCACGGCGGGGGCTGGCGTTTTCGGCGGGCGGCGGCCGCTACGCGCAGGTGGTGCACTCCCTGCGCGACGAGGAATCCGCCGCGTCCGCCCTGCTCGCCTACGACCTGCTGGCCGCCGTGGAGCCGGGCGTGGGGCTGCTGACCGGCGAGGACGCCGTAATCGGGACGGAGTGGACGCGCGGCGCCACCAGCGTGCGGCTGGATGCGTACGCGAAGTGGCTCCACGACCTGCCTCTGCCGCCCGTCGCCGCGAACCCGCTGGAGGCGCCGTTCGTCGTTCCCGACGGGTACCGGCGCGGAGAGGGGACGATGCGGGGCGTGGAAATGCTGGCGCGGCACGTTCGCGGAAGGGCGCGCTGGTCGCTGAGCTATGCGCTGGCCGCGGCGGAGCGCCGGGTGGATGGCGAGCGCTATACGCCGCAGTTCAACCGCAGGCACACGCTCGACGCGCTGGCGCAGCTACCGCTCGGCGCGCGCGGCGAGGCGACGGCGCGGCTCGCCCTGGCCAGCGGACAGCCGTACACGCCGGTGACGGGGTTCGCGCTGGGCTACCGGTACGATCCCGTCACCCGGCGGTTCACGACGGACGATCCGCGCGGCACCCTCCTGCTGGGCGAGCACAACTCCGCCCGGCTGCCGCCCTACCTGCGGCTCGACCTGGGGGCGCGGCGGGAGTACCGCCGCCGGTGGCTCGGCGCGCCGGTGGTCGTGGTGCCGTACGTGCACGTGCTGAACGCCTTCAACACGCGCAACGTCTCGTTCGCCCGCCCACGCATCCGCGACGACGGGCGCGCGGTGCTCACCTACCTGCCGCAGCTTCCCTTCTTCCCAAGCATCGGGGCGGAATGGCGCTTCTGAAGATCGCCGCTCTGGCGATCCTCGCCGCCGGGTGCGAGCTCGCGCGCGACCCCGTCACCATCGACGTGGAGCGGCGAGAGCTGATGGTGCACTCCGTCCTGGAGGCGGGGAGCGACACGGTCGCCGTCCTCCTGACCCGCGTGGCAGTCGAAGGAGATTCCGTCGCGCCGTCCGCCCAACTGGTTTCCGGCGCGGCCGTCCGGATCACGGGCGGGGGCGAGTCGGTGCTGCTGGACGAGGGTTCCGCCGGCTGCCTGGCGGACGCGGGGGCAGCGGGGTGCTACACGGGGATCGTGCACGGCGGCGTGCGCGCCGGGGAGACGTACGCGCTCGACGTCCGCCTGCCGGGGGGAGGGGAGGCGCGAGGATCGGCCCGGGTGCCGCTGGCGCCGGTGGTGGAATCGCCAGCCGCGGGCTCCCGGATCGGAGTGCGGCGCAGACCGGAGCGCGTGCCGGCCGCGACCATCCCCGTCCGCTGGCGCGGCGTCGGGGGCGCGGGACGCATCGGCGTGGGTCTCGTGCTCAGGACGCTGTACCCTCGCACGCTGGACGTCCCGCCCTCGTCGTGCACCATCCCGCAGAACACCCTCTGGCGCTCGCCGGCCGCGGACACGGCCACCCTCGTCCTCTATCAGCCCGCGCTCTGCCATACCCCTGAGGGCCCCATCGAGCCCGATTCGATCCGCGCGGCCATCCTGGTGGTGGCGTACGATTCCGCGTACGCACGCTACGAGGAGCTGGTGCGCACGTACCCCGGCAAGCCGCTCCAGCGGGATCGGTTCGCGGCCGGCGTCACCGGCGCTCTCGGCGTGTTCGCGGCCGTCGCCGGGGCCGAGCGGGAGATCGTGCTGGTGCCGGTCGACTGAACCGCAACCTCTGTGTAAGGCTTAGGTCGGGATAGGGTGCCGCGCGGCTCGCGTGTCATAGGTGCGACGGCTGCCGTGCGGCACGCGGGAAGGACCCGCGAGGCCGGCGCCGCGCAACCTCATGCGGAGAAGCTCCCATGGCCCGGATCGTACCCCTCGCACTCATCGGAGCCATCGCCGTGCTCGGCGCGGCCTGCTCTGAGAACCCCAGCACCCCGCAGGACGCGCTCGACGTGGACGCGGCGTTCGTCTCCACGCCCACCGGCTTCGCCGCCACCAGCAACAGCTTCTCCTCCGACAGCTCCGGCGGCGACATGGACCACGGCTACCGGCACGGCGGCCCCGGCGGACCTGGCGGACCTGGCGGCCCCCGCGGCCGCCACGAGCGTGGTCCCAACGGCCTCCTCCCTGGCTTCGACTTCATGGGCGGCGGGCTGCGGCTGGACTTCCTGGGCGGGCCGCACGACGGCCGGCGTCCGTTCGACTTCGGCGGAAACCAGGGCGACTGCACGGCCAGCGGCGGCGTGACCACCTGCACCAGCACGCACCGCGGCCTCACCATCACCCGTCTCCTCACCTTCACCAGCGCGAGCGGCGCGACGCAGACGGCGCTCGACAGCACCACCAACACGGTGCGGGCGCGCACCACCGTGAGCGGCACCACCACGCGGCGCGACAGCGTGACGGCCGTCGTGAGCCACGCCAGCGACCAGACGGTCTCCGGGCTGGCGCGCGGCAGCACGCAGCGCACGGTGAGCGGCACCTCCGCCGGTACCGAGAACCTGGCGGGCAAGGACTCGGCGGGCGTCGCGTTCACCGCCACCCGCGCCATCGGCGACACCATCGTGGGCATCGTGATCCCGGTGCAGAGCGGCCGTCCCAGCTACCCCACGGCCGGCACCGTGACTCGTTCGCTGCGCGTGAGCGTGACCTCGGCGGGGACCACGAAGAGCTCGTCGCGGCGCGAAGTGATCACCTACGACGGCTCCAGCACGGCCAGGGTGGTCATCACGCAGGACGGCACCACCCGCACGTGCACCCTGCCGCTTCCGCACGGGCGCCCGACCTGCCAGTAATGAACGGATGGCCTCACGCAAAGGCGCCAAGACGCGAAGGAAAGGCGTGGAAGTACTTTCTTTGCGCCTTAGCGTCTTTGCGTGAGGCTTTCCCTACCACCCGCCGCCAGACGGAAGCCAGGGCGCGAGGCGGTCGCGAAGGGAGCGGAGGGCGCGGCCCATGCGCGCCTCCACGGTCTTCACGGACACGCCGAGGGTGCGGGCGATCTCGGCGTAGGTGAGGCCGTCGATGCGGCTCATCTGGAACGTTTCCCGCACGTCGTCCGGAAGCGCGCCCACCGCGGCCTTCATCGCGACGTCCAGCTCGCCGGTGAGGGCGGCGGCGTCGGCGGGGTCGGGGGCGGTGGGAAGGGGGAGGTCCGGCTCGGCCCGGCGGGCCACACGCAGGTGGCGGATGTGGTTGAGGGCCCGGTTGCGGACGGACTGGTACAGGTAGGCGCGGATGCGGGTGTCGGCGGGGAGCGACTCGCGCCGGCGCCAGAGCTCCAGCATCGTCTCCTGCGCCACGTCCTCCGCCGCCGCCCGGTCGCCCAGCATCCGGTCCGCGGCCACGACGAGCGCGGCGTAGTGCGCCCGGAACGCTTCCGCGAACGCCGCGTCGTCGCCTTGCCTTAGGCGGGCCAGGATTTCCGGATCGTCGGCCGTCAACGTAGCTTTGCCGGTGTGCTCGGGCGGTGGCAGGGTTCCGTCCGGTTCATCATGGCAGATAGGGTGCCTGTGCAGTAAGGTGTCTATAGATCATGAGCGACGTGAACCGATCCTCCAGCTCCTCCGGCGAAGCCGACTGGGACGCCATCGCCCGCGCGATGGCCGGCGAAGGTGCGCCCGAAGAGCGCGAGGCGCTGCGCAGCCACCTCGCGGAGCACCCCGGCCGCGTGGAGCTGGTCGATGCCCTGGACGCCGCCAGCCGCCGAATGGCCGCCGACGCGCACGCCGGAGTGGACGTGGAGGCGGCGCTCGCGTCGGTGATGGCGCGTCGCGACGTGGTGGCGGCGGATGCCCCGGCGATCCCCTTCCGCGCGCGGAAGCCGGCACCGGTGCGCCGCTGGACGATGCCGGCGCTCTCCGCGGCCGCCATGCTGCTGCTCGCGCTGGCCGGGGCGCTGTTCTGGCGCACGACCACGCGCGCTCCGGAGGCGCGGTACGCCACCGCCGCGGGCGCGCTGCGCGACGTGCGCCTGGCGGATGGGACGCGCGTGAAGCTGGGTGGATCGAGCGTGCTGACCGTCGCCGCGGGCTACGGCGATGCGGCGCGCGAGGTGGCGGTGCAGGGCGACGCCTTCTTCGAGGTGGTGCACGATGCGCGGCGCCCCTTCGTGGTGCGCACCCACGACGCCCGGGTGCTCGACCTGGGGACGGCGTTCACGGTGCGCGCGGACAGCGCGGCGGGCACCCGCGTCGTCGTCACCCAGGGCGTGGTGACGCTCGGAATCGAAGGCGGCAAGCAGGATACGCTCCGCGCCGGCGACCGCGGCCACACGGCGGGCCGGCGCGTGCGGGTGGAGCGCCGCGCCGCCACGGGCGATGACGTGGCGTGGACGCGCGGGGAGATCGTCTTCCGCGACGTGCCGCTCGCCACCGCCGCCGCGGAGCTGCGCCGCTGGTTCGGCGTGACGGTGGTCGTCGACGATCCGGCGCTCGCGCGGCGCCGCATCAACGCCAGCTTCGACCGGAGCCAGAGCGTGGACGATGTCCTGCGCGTGCTCGCGGCCACTACGGGCGGGGCGGTGCAGCGGCGGGGGGAACGGCTCTTCATCACGCGCGCGGGGCCGTGACGCCCAGCGCGTGGTTCGGGAGGATGATGGCCGCCGCCGGGCTTCTTGCCTGCGCGGCGGCCTCCGCGCACGCGCAGGCCCCGTGCGCGGCGGCGGCCTCGTCCGGACGTGCGTGGGCGGCGCCGCTGGATCACGAGGTGACGCTCCGCGCGAGCGACGTCCCCCTCCGCGATGCGCTGGACCGCGTGTCGGCGGCGGCGCGGGTGCGGCTCTCGTACGCGTCCGACCTGGTGCCGCTCGACCGGCGCGTCTGCGTGCAGGCGTCGCGCGCGCCGCTCGGCGACGTGCTGGCGGCGCTGCTGGCCGGCTTCCGCGCCGAGCCGCGGGTAGTGACGGGGCAGGTGGTGCTGGCTCCCTCCGCGCGTGCCGACACGCTCAGGCCCATGCAGGAGCGCGTCAACGTGCTGGAGGGGATCGTGGTGACGGGGAGCCCCGCCGGTGCCTCCCGCCGCTCGGTCACGGTCGCGCTGGATGCCGTGAGCGGGCGCTCGCTGGAACGCCGCGACGCGCGCACCATCGCGCAGGTGCTCAACGCCGCCGCGCCCGGTGTGTGGGCGTGGAGCGCGTCGCCCTCCAACCTCCTCGCCCAGTACGGGAGCGTGCGCGGGGCGAGCTCCTTCGGCGCCACCTATCCCAAGGTGTACGTGGATGGAGTGGAGGCCGCCAACCCGCTGCTGGTCACCGAGATCGACCCGGAGGGGGTGGAGCGCGTGGAGGTGATCCGCGGGCCGCAGGGCGCGGCGCTCTACGGATCGGATGCCATCAGCGGTGTGGTCAACGTCGTCACCCGCCACCCCGGCGCGGAAGGGGAGAGCGCGCGGGTGGAGGTGCGCAGCCGCGGCGGCGTGACGGCGAGCGACTACGCGCCGTCGCCGCCGCCCACGCACGAGGAGCGCATCGCCGTGCGCACCGGCTCCAACCTGCGCTCCGCTGGCGCCGCGCTCACCGTGGGCGGGACGGGCGAGGTCTTTCCCGGGGCCGATTCGAGGCGCGTCTCGGCCGTGGCGGACGGGCGCTGGGTGGCGCGCAACGCGATCGCCACGGCCACGATGCGCTTCACCGACCGGCGGGCAGGGAGCGGCGAGAACCCGCTGGTGAGCGCGATCGTCACCTCGCCGGACAGCGCCGGCCTCACCTCGACCGGGCAGTCGCTGCAGCGCTACACCCTCGGCACCACGGCGGTGCTGACGCCCGATGGGCCGTGGACGCACACCTTTCTCGCGGGCGTGGACGGCTACTGGCTGGACCACGTGGAGGACGCGGTGAATCCCTTTCCGCTCACCACCGACCCCGCGCTCCGGGTGTCGGCGGGGAGCGGGCACCGCGGAAGCCTGCGCGCCAGCAGCACCCTGCGCCTCGGCCACGGCGACGACGCGCAGGGGACGCTGACCATCGCGGCGGAGCACTCGGCGCTGCGCCAGCGCACCGAAGCCGAAGTAGCGCCCGATTCCGCCGGCCGTCTCGACACGCGGCTGCGAAACGAGATCACGGAATCGTGGCGCCACAGCACGGGCATCCTGGCGCAGTCCAGCGGCGCCTGGCGCAACACGCTGTTCGGGAGCGCGGGGGTGCGGGTGGAGCGCAACGACGCCTTCACCGGCAACACCGTCGCCGTGCTCCCGATGCTGGGCGCGGCCTGGGTGCACGGGATCGGGGGGGCCGAGGTGAAGCTGCGGGCGGCGTACGGGCGCGGCATCCGGCCGGCGCGTAACCCAGTGCGCGCGCACATCCGCCACGACGGGCGCGGCGGCATCGTCAACGTGCTCGAGCCGGAGACGCAGTCGGGGATCGAGCTGGGGGCGGAGCTGTACGCGGGGCGCGCGTTCTCCCTCCAGGTGACCCGCTTCGACCAGCTGGCGAGCGGGCTGATCCAGGACGTGGCGGTGGGGGTGGACACGATCGCGCGCGGCGGTCCCGCTCCGCCCGAGCGCCGCGTGCGCTTCGCCCTGCAGAACGTGGGCGCCATCGACAACGCGGGCTGGGAGATGCAGGGTGCCCTCACGCGCGGTCCCCTCACCCTTTCCGGCACGATGGCGCTGGTGGACAGCCGGGTGCGCCGCATCGCCGCGGGCTACCTGGGCGACCTGCGCCCCGGCGACCGCGTCCTGGCCGTCCCCGCGCGCACCGCCACCCTCGCGGCCGAGTGGGAGCGCGGGCGGTGGACGGCCGGGCTCACGGCGGCGCGCGCGTGGGACTGGATCAACTACGACCGGCTGGCGCTGGCCCGGGATTTCAGCGAGCAGACGCGCATTCCGCGCGAGATGCTGGGGGCGGCGCTTCGGCAGTACTGGCGCGAGTACGACGGGAGCACGGACCTGCGCATCACCGCCACCCGGCAGGTCAGCGCGCGCCTGTGGATCACCGCCGCGGCCGACAACCTCCTGGGCGGCCAACTCGGCGAGCCTGACAACGCCACCATCCGGCCGGGGCGGTCGTCCATGCTCGGTCTCCAGGCGCGCTTCTGAGACTGGCGAAGATCGTAGGGCCTCACGCGGAGGCGCGGAGACGCAGAGAAAGAAACAGCCTCACACAGAGGGCACGGAGGGGAACTGCAAGCCGCAGAGAAAGGGTGTCGCCGCGCTGGAGTGTTCTTGAATGGACCCCGCGAATCGTCTTGCGGTGCGTACGCCTGCTCCAGAGCCGATAAGAATGTCCTCCATCGACATCGTTCGCATTCCCGCCGAAGCTCCGCAGTTGGTGGCGGAGTTCCTTTCCGTGACCGCGCGCATGCCCGAGGGACGGGCGGCGGGCCTCGCCGGAGTTTCCATTCCCACGCTGCAGCGCTGGATCCGCCAGTCGCCGCGCATCCTGCGGCCACCCGTGCGCGAAAGGATCACCCGCTTCCTGGCGGACCCGGCGGAGCACGGCTGACGGAGCGATCATTGCACCGGCCCCTTCGCGTGAGGAGGACATCATCGCTCATGCGCTGGGGTTCCGCGTGCTGTGGCAGTACGGCGACTTCGGAGCGGTGGAGCGCGGAGATGCGTCGTTGATGCTCTGCGAGGGAGAGCAGGGGCACGCCGGCACCTGGGTCTACCTGGGCGTGAGCGACGCCGATGCGCTGCACGAGGAGCTGCGCGCCCGCGGGGCCCTCATCCGGCATCCTCCCACCAACTATCCGTGGGGCTCGCGCGAGCTGCACGTGACCGATCCCGACGGCCACGTGCTGCGCTTCGGCGCGGATCTGCGCGAGGGGGAGCCGATGGGTGAATGGCTGGACAGCAAGGGTGGACGCTGGATGCCCGAGCCGGATGGTGGCTGGCGACGCGTTTCGTGAGACAGAGGCCACGGAACGAGCTCAGAGCCACAGAGAAAACCTTTTGCGGTTCTCTCTGTGTCTCTGTGTCTCTGTGTCTCTGTGTCTCTGTGTGAGCCATGCAGTTGCGGTTCTCCCCGCGTCTCCGCGCCTCCGCGTGAGACTTCCGTTTCCTGCTCTGCGCCCGTGCGCGGCGCTCCAGGCGAATTACGGAATACGCGCTTCGGGCGACATCCACTTCACGGGCCCCACCGGGTCGCGGGCGACCTCCACGTCCGTGAGGGCGAAGGCGGGGACGCCGGCCACGCTCAGGCCCACGCTGCGCAGGGCGTAGGGCCGGTCGCGCGTGAGCGCCGGCATCACGACGATGCGGTGCTGGCCGTGCGCCACCGCGAGCTGCAGGCACCCGTACTTCTTGCACCACGCGTCATCCGCGCCGGCGAGACGGGCGGGGTCCGCCTGCTGCACGGTGAGCTGCAGCGGGCCCCCGCCGGGGCCGGCCAGGTGCGGCGGGTTTGCAACGTCCACCGGCGCTCCGGTCGAGGTGCCGCCGTCCACGCGCGTGGTGCCGTGGTACACTTCCCAGCGGAAGCCGCCGCCGCCGGGCGCCTGCAGGCGGATCGCGCGGCCGTCGCACGAGAAGCCCATCACCTCGCTGCCGTCCAGCGACACGCCCAGCCGGTGCGGGCGATCGTGCGGGACCAGGAGCGTGGCCCCCACGCGGTACGTGGCGGTGATGGTGACCGGCCCGCCGGCCACGACCCCGGTCGTCCGCGCGGCGGGGTTCCCGCGCATGGTGCCGTCGGTCATCCGGATCGAAACCCCCGGCTCGCTGCCGGCCGAGCCCTGCGCCACGATGCATCCGCCGCCGGGGCCGGCGCCCGCGCAGGCGGCGCCCTGCTGCGCCAGCTGCGTTCCCGGGCTCGCGTCCAGCGGGACGTCGTACACCGTGGTCCGTGCCGTGCCTTCCGCGGTGAAGCGGACGGGGACGCTTCTCAGCCGCGCCGAGTCCAGTGCGGTGCGGATGACGGGGCCGGTGGCTGACGGGCGCTGCTGCGCGCAGAGCGAGGTTGGCGTGAGGAGCGCCGCCGCGACGAGCGCTGAGTGGATCGCCTTCATGGCACCTCCCGGTGAGGGGAAACGATGGTGGCCGCAGTATAGGCCGTTCCTGCGGGCGCTCCAAGATTCTCGTGCACCTGCCGCGGGCAGGCGGAGGGTGCGCGGCCGGGGCGCCGCGGGTACTATGATGCGCCGTGGCACTCCATCCACCTTTCAGAAACCAGCCCATCGTGTCCCGACCGCGCATCCTCATCGTCGACGACGAGCCGCAGATCAGGAGGGCGGTGAAGAACGCCCTCGATCCGCTGGTGGGCGACGTGGTGGAAGCCTGGGATGCGCGCAGCGGCGTGGACCTGGCCGCCACCGAGCGTCCTGACCTGGTAGTGCTCGACCTGGGGTTGCCCGACGCAGCGGGGGTGCAGGTATGCCGCGAGATCAGGAAGTGGTCGACGGCGCCCATCGTGGTGCTCTCCGCCCGCCACTCGGACCAGGAAAAGGTCACGCTGCTGGATGCGGGCGCGGACGACTACATCACCAAGCCGTTCAGCACGCCGGAGCTGGTGGCGCGCGTGCGGGCCCAGCTCCGCCGCGCGAGCATCCAGCCGGAAAGCACCGAGGCGGCGCTGAGCTTCGGCGGGCTGTGCGTGGATGCGGCGCGCAGGGTCGTCACGCGCGACGGCGCCACGGTGCACCTGACCCCCACCGAGTGGGACCTGCTGCGCGCCTTCGTGCGGCACCGGGGGCGCACGCTGACGCACGACCAGCTCTTCCGCGCCGTCTGGAACCGCTCGGACGGCGACCCGCAGCAGTACCTGCGCGTCCACGTGGCCAACCTGCGCCGCAAGATCGAGGGCGATCCGCTGCGGCCGCGGCTGATCGTGACCGAGCCGGGAGTCGGCTACCGTTTCGACGGCGACTGACGTGCGCACGCAGAGCCGCCGCGAAGGCGCGGTGTGGATCGCGGCGGCGGTCGGCGCGACGCTGGCGCTGCTCCAGTACCCGGGCAGCTTCGGCGAGGCGCCCGTCGCGCTCACGTACCTGCTGGTGGTGCTGGGCGCCAGCGCGCGCGGGGGACGCCGGCTGGGGCTGGTGCTGGCGCTGCTCTGCTTCTTCGCCTTCAACTTCTTCTTCCTGGAGCCCCGCTACACGCTCGCCATCCGCTCCCGGTCGGACTGGCTGGTGCTGCTCGCCTTCGTGGTGGCCAGCGCGGTCGCCACCATGCTGCTCGCCCGCGCCCAGTCCGAGGCCGCCGCCGCGCGGGAGCGGGCGAGCGAGATCGACCGCCTCGCCACGCTGGGCGCGGAGGCGCTGAACGCGGGACGGGCCGAGGATGCGGTAGGCGCCATCGCGCGGGTGGTGCGATCGGGGCTGGGCGTGGCGGTGTGCGAGATCTTTCTGGGCGATGGGGAGGGCCGGCGCGTGCAGCGGGTGGCGCGCGCCACCGAGGGCGGTACCGAGACGCGGCCGGTGTCGTGGGATGGCGGTGCGCCGGGCGACACCGCCGGTTGGGGCGCGGACGGCTCGATGACCGAGACGCAGCTCATGGTCTCGGGCGACGCGCGGTCGCTGCTGATCCCGTTGCGCGTGCGGGAGCGCTCCGTGGGCGTGCTGCGGCTGGAGAGCGTGCGCGCGATCCACCTTGATGCGGCGCAGACGCGCTTCACCGAGGCGCTCGCCTACTATGCCGCGCTCGCCATCGACCGGGTGCGGCTCGCGGCAGCGCAGGAGCACGCCGAGGCGCTGCGCGAGGCCGACCGCCTCAAGGATGCGCTGCTGGCCTCCGTCTCTCACGACCTTCGCACGCCGCTCACCACCATCAAGGCGCTCTCGCAGGCCATCGCGGACGAAGGGGACGAGCGGGCGCTGGTGGTGGTGGAGGAGGCGGACCGGCTGAACCGCTTCGTGTCCGACCTGCTCGACTTCTCGCGGCTGAACGGGGGCGCGCCGGTGCTGCGCGCGGAGCTGGTGGCGGCGGAGGACGTGATCGGCGCGGCGCTGCAGCAGGTGTCGGGCACCTATCCGGACCGCCCCATCGACGCATCGCTCGACCCCGCGCACGACCTCCTGGTGGGGCGCTTCGACTTCGACCACACGCTGCGCGCCCTGGTCAACCTGATCGACAACGCGCTCAAGTATTCGCCTCCCGGCGCGCCGGTGCGGGTGGTGGCCGCGCGCGAAGGCGATCGCGTGGCGTTCAGCGTCGCGGACCGCGGCGCCGGGATCGCGCCGGAGGATGGAGCGCGCATCTTCGAGCCGTTCTACCGTGCGCGCGGCACGGCGGACGCGGGGGGCACGGGGCTGGGGCTCTCCATCGCGCAGCGTGCGGTCGAGCTGCAGGGCGGGGAGCTGCGGTACGCGCCGCGGCCCGGCGGCGGCAGCGAGTTCGTCATCCTCCTCCCCGCCGTCGATCCCGCGGAGCTCGCGGCGATGTGAGAGACCGTAACTGCATGGCTCACGCGGAGACGCGGAGACGCGGGAGCTTTCCTGTCATCCTGAGTGACGCGCCGCTCCGGCCTCTCCCCGGCGCGGCATTCTGGCGCGGAACGAAGGATCTACTGCGCGTACCGAGGGGGCCCAGCGTGACTCACTGACCCCGGCCCGGCGCCGGCTAGATCCTTCGCTCGCCCGCGCGAGGATGGTATTCCAACGCAGAGCTCCGTCGGGCGGGCTCACTCAGGATGACAATAGGGGGGCGGGGGAGGCGGCCGTTCGGGTCTTTGTACTTTCTTAATGGGAACGCGTCCTATCTTTGTGCGATCTTGATGCTCGGGGGGTGATCTTGGATGGTCCGGGAATGGGACCATCCTTGAAACGAGCGTTTGATGCACCGCACCGATTCCGATCCACGAAGCAGCTACCTCGTGGCGCTTTCGCTGGGCGCGCTGGGGGTCGTTTACGGCGACATCGGCACAAGCCCGCTCTACGCGTTGAGGGACGCGTTCCTGAAAGAGCACGGGGTGCTGCCCACGCCAAGCAACGTGCTGGGAGTGCTGTCGCTGATCTTCTGGGCGCTGATCCTCATCATCTCCGTCAAGTACCTCGTCTTCATCCTGCGCGCCGACAACGGCGGGGAGGGCGGGATCCTCGCGCTCACCTCTCTTGTCACTCCGACGCGCGAGAGTGGGGGGCGCGTGATCCTCCTGCTGGGGCTATTCGGGACGGCGCTGCTGTACGGCGACGGGATGCTCACGCCCGCCGTGTCCGTGCTCTCCGCCGTCGAGGGGCTGGAGGTCACGACCCCGATGTTCGAGCCGTGGACCGTCCCCATCACCATCGCGATCCTGGTGGCGACGTTCTCCATCCAGAGCCACGGAACGGCCGGGGTGGGAAAGGTGTTCGGGCCGGTGACCATGGTGTGGTTCGCCACCATCGGCGCGCTGGGCCTGCGCTGGATCGCGCGGGAGCCGGGGGTGCTGGGGGCCGTGAACCCGCTCCACGGCGTGCGCTTCTTCGTGGAGAACGGGTGGAACGGCTTCCTCGTGCTCGGCGCCGTCTTCCTGGTGGTGACCGGCGGCGAGGCGCTGTACGCGGACATGGGGCACTTCGGCAGGAAGCCGATCCGCCTGGCGTGGTTCTGCGTGGTGCTTCCCGCGCTGCTGCTCAACTACTTCGGGCAGGGGGCGCTGCTGATGCACGACCCCGCCGCCGTCGTCAACCCGTTCTACCGCATGGTGCCGCCCTGGGCGCTCTACCCGGTGGTGCTCATCGCCACGGCCGCGACGGTGATCGCGTCGCAGGCGCTGATCTCCGGCGCGTTCTCGCTGACGATGCAGGCGGTGAAGCTGGGCTACGTGCCGCGCATGCGCATCGAGCACACCTCCGAGCGCCAGGCCGGGCAGATCTACATCCCGGCGGTCAACTGGACGCTGATGGTGTCGTGCATCGCGCTCGTCGCCGGCTTCCAGTCGTCCAGCCGGCTGACGGCGGCGTACGGCGTTGCGGTGACCACCACGATGGTCATCACCACGATCCTCTTCTTCACGGTGGAGCGCGCGATCTGGAAGTGGAGCCTGCCGCTCTCCATCGCCGTCGCGGGCTTCTTCCTGGTGATCGACCTGGGCTTCTGGGGCGCGAACATCATCAAGGTCCCGCACGGCGGATGGTTCCCGCTGGTGGTGGGCGCCGTCGTGTTCACCCTGCTGACCACCTGGAAGAAGGGCCGCCGCATCCTCGCCGAGCGCCTCCACGAACGGACGCTGCCGCGCGCGCTCTTTCTGCGGGAGATGGAGTCGAGCCCGCCCGCGCGCGTGCCCGGTACGGCCGTCTTCATGTACAGCGATCCCGACGGCACGCCGCCGGCGCTGCTGCACAGCCTCAAGCACTACAGGGTGATGCACCAGACGCTCGTCTTCCTCTCGGTGGAGACGGGCGAGGTGCCGTACCGCGACGCGGAGGAGCGCGCCCGCGTGACGCGGCTGGGCGACGGGATCTTCCAGGTCGTGCTGCGCTACGGCTTCATGGAGGACGTCGACATCCCCGCCGCCCTCCACGCTCTCCGTCACCCCGGTCTGCCGATGCGGCCGATGGAGACGAGCTACTTCCTGGGCCGCGAAACGCTGATCGCGGCGGGCCGCCGGGGGATGGCGCGCTGGCGGGAGCGGCTTTTCGCGCTAATGTCGCGCAACGCGGGGAGCGCGGGCTCGTACTTCCGCCTGCCGCCCAACCGCGTCGTCGAGCTCGGCGCGCAGATCGAGCTCTGAGGCGTCTCACACCGAGACGGCTTTGCGCATCGTGAGCAGCAGCATCCCCAGGCTCCACGCGAACGCGACGAGCGCCGCGAACGGCCCGACGTTCCGGTCCGCGTTCAGGGTGCCGTACAGGTGCACGACGATCACCAGGAGCGCCGCCGCGCGCACGAGGTTGTTCGCCGCCGCACCTCTCCGCCAGCGCGCCAGCACCGCAAGCAGAAGCAGCGCCGTGCTCGCCGCGCCGAACACGCCGACCCAGAACGGCTGCACCTCGCCGCCCTGGATGCCACGGATGTAGAGCTCCTGCACGCCTCCAAAGATGAGGAGCGCGGCGGCCACCAGGCTGAAAACAAGAGTGGGCATGAGGCACCGGAGGTGAGAGTGTCAGCACACGATATATCGTATGGTGATATATCGTGCGCTGATGTATACAGCGCGATCCATCCCCGGTCAAGTGCCACCCTTGCCCCGCTCCCCGCCACCGGCTATACATCAGCAGCCGATATACTCGCCGCCCTCGATCCCGCACTCATGCCCGCCGATCCAGCACCGGAGCAGTTCCTGCCGCTCACGCCGGCCACCTTTCACATCCTCCTCACGCTGGTGCAGGAGGAGCGGCACGGCTACGGGATCATGCAGGAGATCACGCAATCCAGCGGCGGCGAGCTGCGGATCGGGCCGGGGACGCTCTACGGCTCGCTGAAGCGCCTGGTGGCGGACCGTCTCGTGGAGGAGGTGGGCGACCGCGCCCTGGAGGACCCGCGCCGCCGCTACTACCGTCTGACGGCGCTGGGGCGGGCCGTCGCGCGCGCCGAAGCCCAGCGCATGGTGTCGATGGTCCGCACCGCGCGCAGCAAGAAGCTCATCGGCCCGGCGGGCGCATGAGCGGGCTCCCCGCGCTGGTGCGCATCCTGGCGGCCGCCTTCCCCTGCGAGTTCCGCCAGCGCTTCGGCGACGACATGCTCCAATGCATCCTCGACGCCCGCGATGCGCTCGGCGACGCATCGGCCACGGCGCGCGCGAAGTTCTGGCTCCGCATCGCGATCGACCTCGTGCGCGCCGGCATCGTCGAGCATGCGCGCGTCCGCCGCGCCCGCCCGCGCTCCCGTGCGCTCCGCCTGCTGGGGTTCGCCTCGTTGGCCGCCGCCATCGGCAACGTCCTCGTCGACCTGCTCTCCGCCGAGCTCCAGATGGGGATCGGCGCGCTGCTGCTCACCGCCCTCGGCACCGTTCTCGGCGCCGTTCTCGCCCGCCCCGACGCGCGCACAGCTCCGTAACAGCAATCTCACGCGGAGACGCAGAGCCACAGAGAGAGGTTTTCTCCGTGGCTTTGAGTTTGTTCACGATTCCGACGCTCCACCCTCCTCTGCATGCGCGAGCGCCGCACGCAGGTGCCGAACGGCCTCGGACACGGCCCCCGCCCGCGCATCCTCCTCCAGCTCGTGCGATTCCCCCAGAAGCCGGACGGCCGCGTTGAGCGCGTGAGCGACCTCGCGGTCGCGCGCCAGCCCCAGCCCGTGCAGCTGCCGCCCGAGCTGGTCGATGCGAAAGGCGGCGCCATTGAGCCGCGCGTGCGTCGGCGCCCCCTCGCGCAGCACGTCCAGAATCATCCGCAGTGCTTCCGTGAACGACGATGATGCGGTCAAGCTCCCCCTCCCGTGAGATTCCATCCGCGCGGCGAACCCCCTCCACCCTGCACGTTCCGGGCTGACCGTACGGCCGCGATTCCTCGACCACCGCAACGCGCACCGATCCCGGTAGGGGCCGCCCCACGTGGCTGCCCGTGCCCGCCCAAACGCCGCCCCCCGCGGGCGCGCACTGACGCACGCCAACCGCCCCTCCCCCAGGCAGTTTTGGGGGAGGGGCCGCGAGGAACGAGCGGGGGAGGGGGCCCGCCGCCCCCTACTCCGCCGCCTCCGTCACCAGCGCGT
>DASVTZ010000251.1 GCA_036387335.1 Longimicrobium sp. | reverse complement strand
CTACTCGTACGCGGGGACAATGGGGCTGGTGCAGGGCGGCTCCATCGACCGACGCTTCTTCCACCGCATCGGCGCGTCGCTGCTGGACCGCACCATCTGCGCGACGGCGGGGACGGAGGCGTGGAAGGTGACGTACGGCGACCGCATGGGCCCCACGCCTGAGGAGGCGGAGCACGCGCGGCTCGTGCTCCTGTGGGGCACCAACACGCTGACCTCCAACCCGCACCTGTGGCCGGCGCTGCGCCGCGGGCGCGAAGCCGGGGCGAAGATCATCGCGATCGATCCCATCCGCACGCGCACCGCCGCCCAGTGCGACCAGCACCTCGCCATCCGCCCCGGCACCGACGCCGCGCTGGCGCTGGGGATGATGCACGTCATCTTCCGCGACGGCCTGGAGGACGGCGATTACCTGCGCCGCCACACCGTCGGCTGGGAGGCGCTCCGCGAGCGGGCGCTGCACGAGTGGAGCGTCGAGCGGGCGGCCGCGGAGACGGGGCTGGACGAGACGGCGATCGAGGCGCTGGCGCTGGAGTACGCGCGCACCCGCCCCGCCTTCATCCGCCTCAACTACGGAATGCAGCGCCACGCCGGCGGCGGGATGGCCGTGCGCGTGGTCTCCCTGCTCCCGGCGGTCACGGGCGCGTGGCGCGACGTGGGCGGCGGGGCCACGCTGTCCACTTCCGGCGCGTTCAAGGCCAACGGCGCCGCGCTGGAGAAGCCGGAGTGGATCCCGGGGGGCACGCGCACCATAAACATGATCCAGCTCGGCGACGCGCTCACCCTGCCGGATGCGGGGGTGGGCGGCCCGCCGGTGCAGGCGCTCGTCGTCTACAACTCCAACCCCGCCGCCGTCGCGCCCGACCTGGGGCGCGTGCGTGAGGGGCTGCGCCGCGAGGACCTGTTCACCGTAGTCCTGGAGCACTTCCGCACGGACACGGCGGACTACGCGGACTGGATCCTCCCCGCGACGACGCAGCTCGAGCACTGGGACGTGCACACCTCGTACGGCCACCTGTACGTCACCCTCAACCGCCCCTCGATCGCGCCGGTCGGCGACAGCCTCCCCAACTCCGAGATCTTTCGCCGCATCGCGGCGCGTATAGGGCTGGACGACGCCGAGTTCCGCGAGACGGACCTGGAGCTGATCGAGCAGGCGCTCGACTCGCCCAACCCGGCGCTGAGCGCGGTCACGCTGCGGCAGCTCCTGGACGAGGGCTACGTGCGCTTGGCCGTGCCGAAGCCCTTCCTGCCGTACGCGGACCCGGGGCGGCTCAACACGCCCACGGGCAAGATCCAGATCGTCGCGCCCGAGCTGGCGGCGATGGGGCTCGATCCGCTTCCCACCTTCACGCCCCCGGCCGAGAGCGCGGCGGCGGATCCGCGCCGCGCCGCGCGCTTTCCGCTGATGCTCCTTTCGCCGCCGGAGCACCAGTTCATGAACAGCACCTTCGTCAACATCCCCGCCCTGCGAAAGGCGGCGGGCGAGGCGAAGATCCTGCTGCACCCCAACGAAGCCGCCGTCCGCGGCATCCGCGAGGGCGACCGCGTGCGGAGCTGGAACGACCGCGGCGACTTCTTCGCGCTCGCCGTCGTGACCGACGACGTGCGCCCCGGAGTGGCGGTCTCCTACGGCGTGCGCTGGGCGCGGCTCAGCGAGGGCGGCAAGACGGTGAACGACACCACCTCGCAGGGCACCACGGACATGGGCGGCGGCGCCGTCTTCTACGACAACGCCGTCGAGGTGGAGGTCGCGGCGTGAAGGGGCTGCGCATCCTCTACGTCTCCCACTCCTTCCCTCTGCGCGGCCAGCCCCTCTCCAACGTCGGCGGGATGCAGCGCGTGGCCACCGGCCTCCACGACGCGCTCGCCATCCATCCGGGCGTCGAGCTGCACTCGCACGTGCTGGAGACCTCGTGGAAGGCCACGCCGTACCGGATGCCCGGCTACATGGCCGGCCTCCTGCGCCGCATCCCGCGCACCGTCGCGCGCGAGGGGATCGACGTCGTCCTCTTCTCCTCGATGGTCACCGCCTCGCTCTCCGTCGCCCTGCGAGCGGCGGTGCACCGAGGCGGCGCGCGCATGGCCGCCATTCCCGTCGGCCGCGACGTGACGCTCCCCACGCCGGGGTACCAGTGGCTGGTGCCGCGCGTCTTCGATGCGCTGGACCTGGTCTTCCCCATCAGCCGCGCCACCGGCCAGGAGTGCCTCCTCCGCGGCCTCCCAGCGTCCAAGATGCACGTCGTCCCCTGCGGCGTGGACACGGCGCTCTTCGCCCCGCCGCACGACCGCGCCGCCGCCCGCCGCGAGCTCCTCGCCGCCATCGGCGAGACGGTGCCGGACGACACGCTGATCCTGTGCAGCGTCGGCCGCCACCAGGAGCGCAAGGGCTTCCACTGGTTCGTGGACGCCGTGATGCCGCGCCTCCCCCCCGACGTCCTCTACCTCGTCACGGGTGAGGGCCCCACCACCCCGCAGATCCAGGCCGCCATCGACCGCCACGCCCTCGGCGGCCGCGTGCGCATGCTGGGCAAGGTGAGCGAGGAGATGCTGCGCACCCTCTACCGCGGCGGCGACCTCTTCGTGATGCCCAACATCCACGTCCCCGGCGACATCGAGGGCTTCGGAGTGGTGATGCTGGAGGCGGGCCTCTGCGGAATGCCGGTCCTCGCCGCCGAGCTGGAGGGGATCAGCGACGTGGTGCGCGAGGGCGAGAACGGCCACCTCGTCCCCACCCGCGACGCCGCGGCCTTCGCCTCCGCCATCCTCCGCCACCGTTCCGACCGCCCCGGCCTGGCGGAGGCTTCGAGGCGTGCGGCCGCGTACACGGCGGAGAATTTTTCATGGACGGCGATCGCGGGGAGGTTCGTGGGGCTGTTGGGGCGGTAGGAGGGCCCCCTCCCCCCGGCCCCCTCCCCCGCCTGCGGGGGCGCAGGGCGGGTGAGGGGGAGAACTCCGCCCGCGCTTCGCAGATGCGCCGTAGGGGCGCGATTCATCGCGCCCGTGCCCGCCGCCGCTCCGCCGCCCTGCCCAACGCACACCGCCACCTCGTAGGGGCAGACCTGTGTGTCTGCCCACCCTCGCCCGAACCACGAACCCCGCCCCCGCACACAGAACCTCGTAGGGGCCGCCCCACGTGGCTGCCCGTGTCTTCCGCGCCACCACCGCCCGGCGTACCGGTCCGCGGCCTCCCGAAAACGCAAACCCCCTCCCCCAGGCAGTTTCGGGGGAGGGGGATGCGTCGCGGAGCGACGCTGGGGGTGGGGCCCCTACCACTCCTCCTTCAGCACCCCGTACAGCTCGATATCCTCGAACACCCCCCACTTGAGCACGTGCCCGCGCAGCCTTCCCTCGTACGTCATGCCCAGCTTGCGCATGACCGCGCCGGAGGCCGGGTTGCGGGTGTAGAAGTGCGCGTACACCCGACGTATCCCGAGCCGGGAAAACGCGTAGTCGATCACCGCTCGCGCCGCCTCGGTCGCCACGCCGCGCCCCCAGTACTCGCGCCCCACCCAGTAGCCGATCTCGGCCCGCGCGTGGGGCAGCTCCAGCCGCAGGCCGCACGTGCCCACCAGCTCGCCGCCGTCGTGCAGCGTGATCCCGAACACCACCGCCTCGCCGCTGTTGTAAGCTTCCGGCAGGGTGCCGATCCACATCTCGGCCGCGCCGTCCGGGTAGGGGTGCGGGATGTTGAGCGTGGTGGACGCCACCTCCTTGTCGCCGGCGAGCCGCTGCACCGCCGGGGCGTCCGCGGTCGTCAGCGGGCGCAGGAGCAGCCGCGGCGTCTCCAGCGAAGGCTGCCGCGCGATCGTGGGCACGGAATCCATACCACTGCTCCTCAGGTCAAAGGGTGTGCATCACGCGGAACTGCGGGTCTCACGCGGAGGCGCGGAGACGCAGAGAGAACTTCGCGTGCTCTCCTCCGTGCCTCCGCGTCTCCGCGTGAGCCCAGCAGTTGAGGCGCATCAGCCTGCCGCCGCGACGACCGGCGCTCTACGGGAGGCGGCGATGCTCATCACGCATGCAGCGGCGATGCCGAGCACCAGCATTAGGCTCCACAGAACGGGAGCACCAGCGCGTTCGAGGATCACCGTACCCGCCCACGGGCCGACGGTGAAGGCGAGGCCGAACGACATCGTGTACGCGCCCATGTACTCGCCCCGCCGCTCCGCCGGCGCCACGTCCGCGACGTAGGCGGCGGTGCCGGGGAAGAGGATCATCTCGCCAAAGGTCCACACCAGCGTGCACAGCACCAGGTGCCAGGGAAGCGAGGCGAGCGCCATCGACCCGAAGCCCGCGCCGCACAGGAGGCAGCCCACCATCAGCGTGCGCCGGTGCGTCCACCCCGCCATCGCCAGGTTCAGCGGCACCTCCAGCAGCACGATCAGCACCGTGTTGATCACGAAGAGGATGCCGAAGAGCGCGGCGGACAGCCCCAGGTCGCGCACCAGGAAGAGGGGCATGGCGGCGCTGTGCTGGAAGAAGATGATCCCCACCAGGAAGCTCCCCGCCAGGAAGATGAGGAAGCGCCCGTCCGCCAGCGCGCGCGGTCCGAGATGCGGCACGGCGGCGGCCTCGGCGACGGGCACGCCGCGCGCGCGCCGCAGAGCCATCATCCGCCGCGAGGCGACGGCCAGCACCACGCCGGCGGCCAGCGAGCTCGTCCCATCCACCACGAAGAGGGCGGGGAAGGAGAGCGTTGCCAGCAGCCCGCCCGCGGCCGGCCCGATGCTCATCCCCAGGTTCACCGCCAGCCGGTTGAGCGAGACGGCCGCCCGGCGCTGCTCCGGCTCCGTGGTCTCCGCCAGCGCGGCGAGGCTGGCGGGGCGGATCGCCTCTCCCGCGAGCGCCCACGCCACCGTCAGCCCGAGCACCGCCGCGAACGAGTGCGCCAGCGGAAAGAGGAGGAGGAGCGCGCCGGAGATCAGGAGCGAGAGCTCCATCACCCGCAACGCCCCCAGCCGGTCGCACAGCCGGCCCGCCACCGGCGCGCTGCACAGGCTGCCGATGCCGTACACGGTCAGTGCGGCCCCAGCGGTCTGCGCCGGCAGCCGCATGTGCTGCGTCAGGTACAGCACCAGGAAGGGGAGCGCCATCGTCCCCGTGCGGTTCACCAGCGTGGTGGCGAAGATGAGCCACACGTCCGCGGGAAGACCGCGCAGGCCGCGCCAGGGGTTGGGGATCGCCACCGTGTCGTGCGTGAAAATGAGGGCGGCCCCCGCCGTGGGGGCCGCCCTCCAACTTATCTCCGCGAACGCCGCGTGCAAAACGTCCGGACGGCCGCGGGTGCGGCCGCCCGGACCGAGCGCTCGGCCGGACCGGTAGCCCTACGGCTTGATCAGGCGCAGGAAGCGGAGCAGGATGGGGAAGAAGCGTCCCAGGGCCTTGGTGATGAAGCCCAGGACCACCGTGTTCAGGATGAGGCGTAGCAGGAACATGGGGATGCCGCGGTCAGGGGGGCGCGTCGCTCGTGACG
>DASVTZ010000250.1 GCA_036387335.1 Longimicrobium sp. | reverse complement strand
GGGCTGGTTGGGGCGGTCCACGCGGTTGAAGAGGCACACCGGCGACGCCTCGGTCAGCCCGTACCCCTCGCGCAGGGGGATGCCAAAGGTCTCCTCCCAGCGCCGCGACACCTCCGCCTGGAGAGGCGCGCCGCCGCAGATGGCCGCACGCAACGCATGCTTCGGTACCCCTCGCCGCTCCGCCGCGGACACCAGCGCCAGGTACGCGGCCGGCACGCCGCTGATGACGGTGGCCTGCGACTCCTCGAGCTGATCGAGCGTGCGGACGGGGTGGAAGCGCTCCACGGGGACCATGGTGGCGCCGGCGGAGAGCGGGGCCGTCATGGTGACGGTGAGCCCGAAGGCGTGGATCAGCGGGAGGAGGGCGAAGACGCGGTCGTCGGGCGTCAGCGCCATCGCCTCGATGGTGGAGGCGAGGTTGGCGCCCAGGCCGCGGTGCGTGAGCCGTGCTCCGCGCGCCCACCCGTGCGTGGCCGAGGTGTAGATGACCGCCGCCTCGTCGTCCGGCCCGGGGCGGGGGAGGGGGACGTCCGCGGCGAGCCCGGTGGAGGGCTCGGTCATGCACCCCTCCGCCGGCTCCAGCAGCAGCGGCGTGGCGCTGGCGGGAAGCAGGTGCTCCAGCGCCTCCATGGTGACGACCGTCCGCGCGCCGGCGTCGGCGGTGTACTCGGCGATCTCGCGCCGGGAGTACTGCGGGTTGAGCAGCAGCGCGCTCGCCCCCGCGCGCAGCACGCCGTAGAACGCCACCGGGAACGCCGCCACGTTGGGAAGCAGTATCCCCACGCGCTCGCCTGCCACCTCCAGCGCGTGCAGCTCCGCCGCGAACGCGGTGATGCGCTGGTCCAGCTCCGCGTAGGTGATCGGCGGGCAGTCCGCCGCCGCGACGGCGAGGTGGTCCGGGAAGCGGCGCGCGGCGTCGGCGAAACGGTCGTACAGCGATGCGCTCATTGACGGTCCGGATGGCGGAATCGGTTAGGCTTTGTGCAAGGTAGCGGAACGCGGGGTTCGGGCAAGGAGGGGAAGTGCGTGAGTGCGTGAGTGCGTGAGTGCGTGAGTGCGTGAGTGCGTGAGTGCGTGAGTGCGTGAGTGCGTGAGTGCTTTGACGGATCGGGCTTCCACATTTCTGTCATCCTGGGTGAGCCGCCTGACGGGAGCAGGCGGTGCGCACGAGACGCCTGCGGCGAGCAAAGGATCTAGCCCGCGCCGGGCCGGGGATGGCTCGTCCCGCGGGCCTCTCGCAACGCGCAGTAGATCCTTCGCTCCGCGCCAGAAGTCGGAGCACGGGAGAGGGCGGTGAAGCGCGTCGCTCAGGATGACAAGGGGTGGGCGTGCGCACTCACGCACTCACGCACTCACGCACTCACGCACTTCTTTTCACGTGAGAACCGATCTTGCAAAGCGTCCCCGCGACCACGGCAACTCAACCAGCGAATACGGCGCACGTGATCGATACTTCGAAGCTGATGGTGAGCGTCTCCGGGCTGCGGGGACGCGTGGGAGAGGGGCTCACGCCGGAGGTCATCGCGCACTTCGCGGCCGCGTTCGGGGCGTACGTGCGCAGCCGCGGGCCGGGGAAGACGGTGGTGCTGGGGCGGGACAGCCGCGTAAGCGGGCCCATGTTCGCGCGGGCGGCCACGGCGGGGCTCCAGTCCGTGGGGTGCGACGTGGTGGACGTGGGGGTCGCGCCCACGCCCAGCGTGCAGCTCGCGGTGGAGGACCTCGGCGCGGCGGGCGGGCTCGCGGTGACGGCGAGCCACAACCCCATCGAGTGGAACGCGCTGAAGTTCATCGGCCCCACCGGGATGTTCCTCGATGCCGAGGAGAGCGCGGGGATGCGCGCCATCGCCGACGTGGAGGTGCCGCGCGTCACCTGGCAGGACCTGGGCGGATGGAAGGAAGACCCGGAGGCCATCGAGCGGCACCTGCAGCGCATCCTGGCGATCCCGTTCCTGGACGTGGAGCGCATCCGCCAGCGGCGCTTCCGCGTGGCGCTGGACTGCGTGCGCGGGGCGGGCGGGGCCATCTTCACCCGCCTCCTGGCGGAGCTCGGGTGCGAGGTGACGGCCATCAACATGGAGCCTGACGGCCTCTTTCCGCGCGAGCCGGAGCCCGTCGCCGAGAACCTGGGCGAGCTGGAAGCGCTGGTACGCAGCAGCGGCGCCGAGGTGGGGCTCGCCACCGATCCCGACGTCGACCGCCTCTCGCTCGTTTCGGACGAGGGGAAGGCGATCGGCGAGGACTACACGCTGGCGCTGGCGGCATCGCTCGTCCTGCGCCACCGGCCGGGCGCACTGGTAACGAATCTTTCCACCAGCCGCCTGCTGGACGACGTGGCGGAGGCGGCGGGCCAGACGCTGGTGCGCGCGCCGGTGGGGGAGATCAACGTGGCGCGCCGGATGCAAGCCGAGCGCGCCACCATCGGCGGCGAGGGGAACGGCGGAGTCATCCTTCCCGACGTGCACCTGACGCGCGACGCGCCCGTGGCCGCCGCGCTCATCCTTCAGCTCCTGGCCGAGAGCGACCAGCCGCTGAGCGCGCTGGCGGCGGGAATCGGCAGATACGAGATCGTCAAGGAGAAGCTCCCCCGCCCGTCGCAGCCGCTGGACGCGGTGTACGACGCGCTGGCGGCACGCTTCCCCGAGGCGCACGCGGACCGGCAGGACGGGCTGCGCCTCTCGTGGGCCGCCGAGCGGAAGTGGGCGCACCTGCGCCCCTCCGGCACCGAGCCCATCGTCCGCATCATCTGCGAGGCGCCCTCGCGAGAGGAGGCGCTCGCGCTGGTGGACACGCTGCGCACCGCCCTTCCGGCGTGACGGCGTACGACACACGACCCATCATCACACGAATCGAGAAACCCCCATGTGCGGAATCGTCGGCTACATCGGTGAGCAGCAGGTCGCGCCGCTCCTCATCCAGGGGCTGAAGCGGCTGGAGTATCGCGGATACGACTCCGCGGGGGTCGCGGTGGTGCGCGACGGCACCATCCAGGTGCGCAAGGAGGCCGGCAAGATCGTCGAGCTGGAGAAGGCGATCGAGGCCGATCCGGTGGAGGGGGTGTACGGGATCGGGCACACGCGCTGGGCCACCCACGGGCCGCCCACCACGCGCAACGCCCACCCGCACATGAGCGAGAAGGGCGACTTCGCCGTGGTCCACAACGGGATCATCGAGAACGCGGGGACGCTGCGGAAGCTTCTCCAGGAGCGCGGCCACACCTTCACCTCCGAGACGGACACCGAGGTGCTGGTGCACCTGATCGAGGAGATGTTCGAAAAGGGCGAGGGGCGCGCGCAGGGGTCGCTGGAGCGGGCCGTGGAGGCCGCCCTCGGGCAGATCGAGGGGACGTACGGGATCGCCGTGGTCTCCACGCGCGACCCCAACAAGATCGTCGCGGCGCGCCTGGGGAGCCCGCTCCTGATCGGCGTGGGCGAGAACGGCGAGACGTTCGTGGGGTCCGACGCGGCGGCCGTCATCGCGCACACCCGTGAAGTGGTGTACCTGGACGACGGCGACATGGCCACCATCACCCCCGGCGGCTACGTCGTCCACCGTCCCGCGCAGGGCCCGGTGAGCCGCCCCGTGAGCCACGTGGACTGGGACCTGAGCGAGGTGGAGCGCGGCGGCTATCCGCACTTCATGCTCAAGGAGATCATGGAGCAGCCCAACACCCTGCGCGAGACGATGCGCGGGCGCCTCCTTCCCGAGGAGGGCGGGGTGAAGCTCGGCGGCCTCACCGGGATGGACGAAGAGCTGCTCCAGGTGGAGCGCATCATCATCCTGGGCTGCGGCACCTCGTGGCACAGCGGGCTGATCGGCGAGTACATGCTGGAGGACATCGCCCGCATCCCCACCGACGTGGAGTACGCCAGCGAGTTCCGCTACCGGCGCCCGGTAGTGGAGCCCAACACGCTCACCATCTCGATCTCGCAGTCCGGCGAGACGGCGGACACGCTGTGGGCCATGCGCGAGGCGAAGCAGCAGGGCGCCACCACGCTGGGCGTGGTCAACGCCGTGGGCTCCACGATCGCGCGCGAGACGGACGCCGGCATCTACCTGCACGCCGGCCCGGAGATCGGAGTGGCGTCCACCAAGGCGTTCACCAGCCAGGTGCTGGTGCTGGCGATGCTCACCGTGCACCTGGGGCGGCTGCGCGGCACCCTGTCGCCGGCGCGCGGGCGCGAGATCGTGCGCGCCATGCAGCAGATCCCCGAGCAGGTGTCGCACCTGCTGGAGATGGACGCGGCGATCCAGAAGCTGGCCGAGGAGTACGTGGACTCCAGGAACTTCCTGTACCTGGGACGCGGCTACAACTTCCCGGCGGCGCTGGAGGGTGCGCTCAAGCTCAAGGAGATCAGCTACATCCACGCCGAGGGCTACCCCGCCGCCGAGATGAAGCACGGCCCCATCGCCCTCATCGACGAGGACATGCCGGTGGTGGTGATCGCGCCCAAGGACGCCGTGTACGACAAGGTGCGCTCCAACATCGACGAGGTGAAGGCGCGCGGCGGCTGCATCATCGGCGTGATCAGCGAGGACGACCACGAGCTGATCGACGTGGTGGACCACGCCATCTGCATCCCCCGCACCCACGACGCGCTCACCCCCATCCTGGCGAGCGTGCCGCTGCAGCTGCTGGCCTACTACATCGCCGTGCTGCGTGGCACCAACGTGGACCAGCCGCGGAACCTGGCGAAGAGCGTGACGGTGGAGTAGGGGGCGCCTGGCCGCCGCTGTTACTACGGCACAAAAGGGGGTGGCCCGCGAGTGTGGGCCACCCCCCTTGCTCCTTCGCCAGCAGTTCAGCTTGCGGAAGGGCAGATCTGGGCTGTCTCTCCGGGGGTGGAGGGCTGTTCGCTGAGCAGCACATCTAAGAACGGCTTCATGTCGTCGCGACAGAGGTACACGGTCATCGCGTGGTCGTCCCAAAACCACATGTACCGCCCGTTGTGGAGCGACTTGGAAAAGTCGAACAAGTACAGACGTGTGCGCCCTGAGGTGGGAAATCTATCGAGGACGTCGCGGCAGACGAGAGGCGGACGATTGATGCACGTGTCGCCTAAGGCAGTGCAAGGCAGGAACGCCTTGGTGAGCGCCACGTCTGAGGGGTTGATTCCTAGGATCAAGCGGTCCGGTCCGGTGGCGCCGGTCGCGAAGCGCGCGAAGGTGTTAGGTGCTGCGGCGGGCGCCACCATCCCTACCCGGAAGTCCGCGCGGTTCGGAATGCGGTACGCCGGATCGTCGCCGCGCGCCCTCTCGCGGTACCGCTCGTACCCGGCAACGGTGCTGTCCAGTGGGTCTGACGCATCGCCCATCGCGTTCGCCAGGAGCGGGCCGCCCGAGCTGTGGGTCAGTACGCGGATCGGCACAGCGGGGTCAATCTCGTTCAGGAGTCGACGAAACTCGAGCCCCACAAGAGGAAAGTTGTACTGTGCTGCGCCCCACACCGCCGGCGGTGCGGATGTCGACAACCCATCCCAGTAAACCTCCAGGTAGGCCGGGTCCGGCAGGCGCCGCTCGATCTCCTTACGCGCCGCCGTGTACCAGGCGCTTGCCTCGGACTTATTGTTGTTAAAGCCATGGACAAGGACAATTAGAGGCCGGCGTGCGCCGCCTCCAGATTCGGTGATCGTCCGCACCTGCCGCGCCACGCGACCGCGCAACGCGTTCTGCACCCGCGACCACTCCGCTTCAAATGAGGTGTCCTCTGCGGGAGGAGCATCGCCAATACTTGCGACGAGCGTGCGCCAGGAACCCCCTTCCACGCCATTGGGATTGAGGCGGAATGCTGCTCGCCGCGCGCGGAATACCGACGACAGCCGAAGATACTGTAGCGGGCCGCCTTCGTGAGTGGCGCGGAACTCCGCCTCGGTGATAGGCACCGTGTGGTCGGGATAGATGTCGCCGAAGCGGTCGTACACCACCGAAGCGGTGCGAGGACGGGTCGGCGGGGTGCGTTCTACGTCCTCAAAGAATACGTTTGTGCTCTTACAGCCGGAGAACGTGAGGAGCGCAGCAGCTGCAGCAAGGCGGAGTACTGTTGTCATGAAGGTACTGTGCGGAAGGGAGGTAGGAGCTTCGGGCCAGAGGACAAGGTGGCTTATAAGGGGGGATCTCGCAAGAAATTCAATAATAACGATACTACTCGGTTTTTGGCGCAGGCGGTCTTCCTTGCGCCGAGTCGCTCACAACGTCGGCGTGAGTCCAATGGGCTTGCATCGGCTTTTGCAAGGGGCCGAACCCCAGGCTCGAACACGCCTCATGCTGGAAGAGTGGTTTTTGCGGGAAAGGGCTGCGCTCGCCGCTGAGTTGGACCTGCCGACAGCTGAGGCAGTGATCCAGCTGTTCTGTTTCGGGTTTGCCACGGACCGACGCGCTGCGATCCGCTCGAGTGTGCTCCGCTTCTGGTGCCGGCTCTATGAAGATGAGGGGCAGTCGGTTCCAAGTTGGCTGCGTACCCTTTCGGCCCGCGACTACCTGTGACAGGAGGCCAGCAGCACCGCCACTCTGCCGCACCATCGCTGGAACGTAATCGCCCCGTCTCTCGAGATGATCAGTTTGCCGGAAGTGCGCAACGGGCGCCGGGAATTCCCCCGGTGCCCCCTTCCTTCTGAGCCGTCAAACGGGCCTCAGGCACGCCACCTGGGCCGGAAACACTCCGCGGCCGCCGTGGGGGCGCCGCACCACTTGTCGCAAGCAGCCGGGCCGCATGCGTAAGGTGACCGCCGTCAACAGCGCCATCGAGCTCGACCTCACCGGCCGGGCGGTGGCCGATCCCATCGGCACGCGGCAGTTCAGGGGGTGGGCGGGCAGCTGGACTTCACCCGTGGTGCGTCGCTCTTGCTCGGCGGCAAGCCGATCATCGCACTCCCCTCCACCACCCGGCGCAGCGAGTCGCGGATCGTGGCGCTCCTCCGTCCGGGGGCGGGCGTCGTTACTACCCGGGCGCACGTGCACTACGTGGTCCGCGCTGGATCTCTGAATGGAAGCCACTCCGCCCCCGAAAAGCGCCGCAGGAGGGCCCATGCCCAGCGTGGCGCTGAAGACCGAGATCGTCGTCATCGGGGCGGGGCAGGCGGGGCTCTCGGCGGCGTATCACCTGAAGAAGCGAGGGCTCGCGCCGCACCGGGGCTTCATAGTGCTGGACGGGTCGCCCGCACCGGGTGGAGCGTGGCAGTTCCGGTGGCCGTCGCTCACGCTGAGCACCGTCAACCGCGTGCACGACCTGCCGGGGATGCCCTTCTCCGAGGCGGTGGACACGACGGACGGCGAGGCGCAGGCGAGCGTGGCGGTGCCGCGCTACTTCGCCGCGTACGAGAAGGCGTTCGAGCTTCCCGTCTACCGGCCCGTGAGGGTGAAGGTGGTGTGCGATCGCGGCGACCGGCTGCGGGTGGAGACGGATCGCATCGAGGTCTCGGCACGCGGGATCATCAACGCGACGGGGACGTGGGAGACGCCGTACGTCCCGGAGTACCCGGGCACCGAGCGGTTCCGCGGGCGGCAGCTGCACACAAAGGATTACCGCACCGCCGATGAGTTCGCGGGGCGGCACGTGGTGGTGGTGGGCGCCGGCATCTCGGCGATCCAGCTGCTGGACGAGGTCTCGCGCGTCACGGCCACCACCTGGGTCACGCGCAGGCCACCCCAGTTCCGCACCGGCCCGTTCGACGAGGCGGCCGGGCGCGCCGCCGTGGCGATGGTGGAAGACCGGGTGCGCCGCGGCCTCCCGCCCGTCTCCGTCGTCTTCGTGACGGGCCTCCCCGCCACGCCCGCCGTCGAGGCGATGCGCGCGCGCGGCGTCCTGAACCGCCTCCCGATGTTCAGCGAGATCACCGAGGACGGCGTCCGCTGGCCCGACGGCACCGAGCTGCGCGCGGACGTCATCCTCTGGTGCACCGGCTTCCGCAGCTCACTCGACCACCTGGCGCCGCTCATGCTGCGCGAGGAGGGCGGAGGGATCACCATGACCGGCCGGCTCGCCACGCAGGTCGCCCGGGACCCGCGCATCCACCTGGTCGGCTACGGCCCCTCCGCCTCCACCATCGGCGCCAACCGCGCCGGCCGCGCCGCGGCCCAGGAGTTGATGACGTTTCTCGGCCTCGGCTGAGAAACGCACTCGCCGCCCGTGGGCGAGATAACGCCCGAACGCCCCCGGCCGCGCCTGGCCGGGGGCGTTCCATCGCCATGCGACAGCGCTTTCTACTAGCGCGCGCTCAGGGTGTCCGCTGCGCGAGCGTGGGCTCCGGCTGCTGGAGATTGGGCTTCCCGGAACGGATGGAGAACCGCGTTACGAGACGCGAGGCGCGCGCATCATCGTGCCGCTCCACCCCAGCGCTGAACGTGGCCCAGAGCTCGGGAAGGATGCGGGCCTCCACGCCCAGCCCCGCGTAAGGCTGGGTGTCGAGCTCGTCGCCGAGCGGGAGCTGCGCCTCCACCAGAGCCTTGGCGTTGTTGCGGCCCATGTACAGCCGACCACCTAACAGCCACTCGGCCTGCCGTTCGTCCGAAACCGTGTCCCGGGCGGAGCGGAAGCGCGCCCCCAGAAGTCCCTGTGCCCAGCTCGCGAGCGGGTGGGTGTAGGTGCCCCACGCCGCGTACTCCGCGGGCCGTGGCGAGCGGCCAGTGGAATCACGCGCGGCCAGGCTGAATGCGCCAGCGAACTCCAGCGTATTCTGATTCCAGTTATCCTCCGCGAACGCCCTTCGCGCCGCTACGATGGAGTCCTGCACCGCGTCACGCCGCGCGATCAACTCCTGCACGGGCGTCGGCGGCACGGGCGCGGGGGCAACCAGGCACTGCGCCAGGGCCACGCCCGGGTCGAGGGAGGGTGGGACATACCCCGGGGGCATGGGGGCGTCGGCTGCCGGTGGCTCGAGGCCGGGCTTAATCTGACAGCGGTTCTGTGCAATCTCAGTGTTGAGCCGGTTCCGGCCAGCCAGAAGGGTGCGGATCGCCCTCCGGTAGTTCGTATTCAGCCGCGGGTCCGCGTCGTTGATGGGGCTGGTGCGAAAGCCAAGGGCGATCTTCGTCGGCTGGTCCTGCCCCTCAAGGCGGTGCGTCGCCAACGATACGCGGAGGGTGGACCAGGCGCGGGTGACGAGGTTCGCGGCCGGTTCCGCGGGGTATACGAGGCCCGCGCCGGAATCCTTCCGTACGGGGATGTCGATGTCGGCCGGAAGGCCGGCATACCGCTGGACGGTCAGCCCGCGCCCAAAGAATAGGAGGCGCGGCGCGATTTCCACTGCGAACGAAGCGGGCAGGGTGAAGCGTCCCTCCTCGTCCGTGAAGTCGCTGAAGGCGGCGGAGAAATCGCGCACTGTACTAGGGCGCAGGAGCGAGTTAGCGTCACCCGCCGTCAGCAGCAACGCGGGGGCTTCGGGCACCGCGATGTCCACGCGAAATGCGTTGCTCCCGGCGGCAGCCCTGTCGGCGAGCTGTGCGCTCGCGGAACCGGCCATCGCCGCCCCGAGCAAAAGTGAAGCCGCCCACACCTGTCGTCTCATTCGCGGCCTCATCGCAGGTTGAGAGCGAGCGTGAGCGGCGTGCCAGAGGGATCGTTGCCGTCGAGCACATCCCACGCGCTGCGGTCCAGCTCGCTGTCGCCCTGGAATGCGCGCAGGTAGGCGCGGTTCTCGGCCCAGGGGCCGGGCTCACCATCCACCTGGCAAAAAACCAGCTTCCCGTTCTGCCACCAGGTGGGGCCGGGGACCCGGTAGCGGTGGTCGGGCGTGCTGTCGATGGGATCGGGGGGGCCGAAGCGAAGGCTCTGGTTGCTGGCGGGGTCCACCAGCACGAGGCTGAAGACCACCGACGATGGCGCGCCGTCGACGGTCACCATCACGTCGAGGGGTGGACCGTTCACGTTCCCCTCTGCGGTTGCTGCGGGATCTGCCATACGATCTCCAGGGGGTGCAGGGTTGGATGGTGGCGGCCGAGGGCAGGAGCCCGCCCCGACCTCGTGGATTGGATGGTCACGGCATCACCATTTCTCACCTGCGGGCTGTCGCCACCCCCCCCAGTACTCGCCCGGTGTGTGGTGCGCCGAACCGTAGGACGCGTTCTGCCGCTGGGGGATGCGTCGAATGTCGCTGCTCGGGAAGGATTTCAGGGTGCAGTCCGGACGCTGGAGAGCAAGCGAGGTGAACGAGCTATCGCGCGCAGCGGCATGGCCGGCGGGGCGGCGTACGCTCGCTATTCTGGAAGTACGGCGACATGATTTACCGCGAGCAGGAACAGGGACGCCTCGTTCTGCGCGGGCAGAGCGAGGCGAGCATGCTCCTCGGCGCGGAGCGTAGAGAGAGGGGCAGCGTCCTACGTGCTGAGCGCTAACGGAGCAGCGGATACGGGTTCTGCGCGACGCCGCCCCAGTACTTGGCGGGGTCCCGGGTGGTCGACACTTCGAAGTGCAGGTGGTAATTGCCGGGGCCGGCGTCGCCGGTGTTCCCCACGTAACCCAGCAGCTGGCCGCGGCGCAGGGGATGGCCCTCCGCGATTCCGACGGCGTAGTGGTCCAGGTGGGCGTAGTAGTAGATCGTGCGGCGATCCGGGGCCAACTGGTAGAGCGTGATGCCGCCGCGATTGCTCTGGAACAGCTTCATCACCACGCCGTCGGACACCGCCACGACGGGCGTGCCCTGCGCGGCCATGATGTCGATGGCGTCGTGGCGCCGACCCTGTCCGCGCGTCTGGTCGTAGGTGTCCACCAGCTTCGCCGCCGGGACGCCCTGCACGGGGATCATGAGCCCCAGCGCCCCCACCGCCGTGGGTGCCACCACCACGGGGAGCTCCACGCCAACGGAGGGGACGACGGCGATGGGTGCGGGCGTGGCGGGCTGCGCTCCGACGGGCACCGCCACGGGCACGACGGCGGCCGGCGCGGACTCCTTCGGCCCGAGCGCGACCTGCACGCGGTCCAGCGTGCCGGGAGAGGCGCGGTCGACGGCGAGCACCGCCGCCAGCATCGCGACGGCGCCCAGGGTGAAGGTGAGGAGATACCGGAAGCTTCGCATCGGAGCACCGCCCGCGTGGAAGGCTGCCGGCAACGCCGCCCGGCCGGCGGGGGCGTGTTCGCGCCGCGGCCACAATCAATCTAACGCCATATCGTATTGCAAGCGAATCACTTATGAGCGGCCCGGGCGAGTCGCTCGCCGGTGGAGCCGTTCCGTTGTGCCGTCACATTGGCGGCATGCGGCATCGCCTCGTAGCTTTGTCGATGCCTTCCGCCGCCAGGACGCGGCCAGATCCCTTCCGAACACCCACGCACATGCGCAACCGACTGCTGGCCCTCCTGCTGCTCCCGCTGCTCGCTGCCTGCCAGGCGCGGACGTCGCCCGCCCCCTCCCCGGCGCCGGCCGCGATGGCTGGCGCGCGCGAGACGACGGAGCAGGACCGAGCCGCGGTGCTCGCATCCATCCAGGGCTTCATGGACGCGCTGCGGAACAAGGACACCACGGCGATGAACCTGCACGTGGACTCGCTCACGCGGCTCACGCTGATCCGGCCGACGCGGGAAGGAGGAACGCGCGTGGTGGTGCTGAGTGCCGCGCAGTTCATCCGCGCCGTCACCCAGCCGGGCCAGCCCGGGGTGGACGAGCCCATCCGCAACCCGGTGGTTCACGTGAGCGGCGACCTGGCCACGGTCTGGGCCGAATACCAGGTCCGGCGCGACACCACCGTCACGCACTGCGGCTTCGACGCCTTCCACCTCGTCCGCCGCGACGGCCGCTGGAAGCTCCTCAACATCAGCGACACCTACCAGCAGACGGGATGCGGGCCGGCCTGGCCGCGCTGAACACGAGTCTGCCGACAGACAGCAAAACGATCGGGCGCCCCGGCTTTCCGGAGCGCCCGATTGTTTGCGGAAGAGCCCGGCGAATGGGCCCACCGTCGATCTTGCCCGCACGCCCGGCGCGGAGTAGCCTTCGCTCGACGCGTAACCCGAGCGCTCGCCCCACCCCCCGCCTGCATCACGCCGACGCACATGCCCCAACAGCTGCGCTGCCCCACGTGCTCCGCGCCGATGGACGCGCCCGCGACGCTGGACACCACCGCGCGATGCCCCTACTGCGGCACGAGCGTGCTGCTGGCCGGCCGCGCCGCCGGCGCGACCCTGCCGCAGGGCACTGCGACCCGGAAGAGCGCCGCCGGGGGCCT
>DASVTZ010000249.1 GCA_036387335.1 Longimicrobium sp. | reverse complement strand
CCGGTGGCCATGGCGTGGGGGATCACCCGATCCCATCCCGAACTCGGAAGTTAAGCCCCACTCGCGCGGATGGTACTGCCGGGGCCACCCGGTGGGAGAGTACGGCGCCGCCGGCCTGCACATCAAGCCCCCCGATGCTCCACGCGAGCGTCGGGGGGCTTCTGTTTGTACACGTGCATCCCAACAGCAGTCTCACGCAAAGCCGCGAAGACGCAAAGAAAGAACTTCGCGTGCTCCCTTTGCGTCTTTGCGTCTTTGCGTGAGGCCCTGCAGTTTCAGTTGTGCATTCTACCCAAGAGAAATGATGGAATACAGGTATGCAGTCCAGTCGGACGCGCCCTTCCTGGCCGAGATCAACCGGCAGCTCATCGAGGACGAGTGGGACGGCGGGGGGATGTCGCTGGAGCGCCTGGAGGCCCGCATGCGCCGCTGGCTGGCGGACGAGGACTACAAGGCGCTCCTCTTCCAGGAGGACGGCTCCACCGTCGCCTACGCGCTCATCAGCGTGGACGAGGACACGTCGTACATCCGGCACTTCTTCGTGATGCACGAGCACCGCGGCCGCGGCGCCGGCCGCCGCGCGATGGAGCTGCTCCTGAAGGAGATCATCCCGCACACCTCGCGCGTCACGCTGGACGTGCTCGCGTCCAACGAGGCCGGCCGCGGCTTCTGGCGCTCCGTCGGCTTCCGCGACTACGCGATTCGCCTCGAGCGGGTACCTGTCGCGGGGAGCGAGCAGGCGGCGGTGCTGTAGGAGGAGCGAGAGAGGACTGTCACGGCGGGCCGCCTGCTTCGAAGGCACCGACATCCTCGTAGTAGCGGCGGGCGATGGCCTCACTGGCCGGGTTCGTGTAGATCTCGGCGACAGGATGCTCGATCAGCCGCGCGATCGCCGCGGCCACCTCCTCGGCGGTCTGCACGCCCATGGGCGCGGCGCCAGGGCTCGGTGCAATGGTGCCGCCCAGGGCGCTCGACGCGAATCCGGTCGACACCATCCCCGGCATCACCAGCGACACGTGCACGCCGGGGTGGCCGCGCAGGTCGACCCGCAGGTTGGCGGTGAGCGTGTTGAGCGCCGATTTCGCCGCGCTGTAGGCGGAGCGCGGCGTGGCCAGCGGGACGCGTCCGAGGAACGAGGAGACGTTCACCAGGTGGCCAGTTCCGCGCTCCACGAAGTGCGGGACGATCGCCTGCATCCCGTACAGCGCCGACTTCACGTTCACGGCGATCATCTCGTCGATGTCGTCATCGGTGAGCTCCAACACCGGCCGGGTGATCGCCCGGCCGGCATTGTTCACCCACACGTCCACGCGCCCGAACCTCTCCAGTGCACGGTCGCGCAGCCGCTCCACCTGGGCACGGGCGGTGACGTCCGTCGGCACCACGAGCGACTCGGCCGCGAGCTCTTCCGCCAGGCGGGCCAGCTCGACCTCGCGCCGTGCCGCGAGCACGAGCGTGTGCCCCGCCCCCGCGAGCGCCCGCGCCAGTGCCGCGCCAATCCCGCTGCTGGCGCCCGTGACCACCACCACCTTTGTGCTCTCCGCCATCGGTTTCCTCCCTACGTGCTCTGCTTCGGCGTGCGCGGGCCGGTGCCAGCGCCGGTGCGGTTGATGGCGCCGGCGATCTCCTCCAGGTCCTCGCGCGTGAGGTCGATGTTGGCCGCGCCCACCCAGCCGTCCACCTGCTCCGGCGTGCGCCCGCCCACGATGGCCGCCGTCACCCCCGGCCACGCGATCGTCCACGCCACCGCGATCGAGGCGACGCTCGTGCCGTGGCGCTCCGCGATCGGCCCCAGTGCGTCGCGGAGGGCGAGGTTGCGCTCCACGTTCGGCATCTGGAAGTCGGCCGAGCCGCGCCGCCAATCGTCGTCGGCGAGGGTGTTGATGCGCTCCATCGACCAGCGGTCGGTGAGGAGGCCGGACTGCATGGGGCTGTAGACGATCACCCCCGTCTCGTGCTCCAGGCTCCACGGGATCTCCGCCCCCGCGGCGTCGCGCCGGATCAGTGAGAAGGGCGGCTGCAGCGAGTCGACCTGGCGGAGGGCGTCGCAGCGCTCCAGGAGCTCCGTGTCGAAGTTGGAGACGCCGGCCCAGCGCACCTTCCCCTCGTCGACCAGGCGGAGCATCTCGGCCCACGAGTCCTCCACCGGCGTGCCCGTCTCGTCCGGCCAGTGGAACTGGTAGAGGTCGATCGTCTCCACGCCCAGCCGCCGCAGCGACGCCTCGCACTCGCGGCGGATGGAGGCGGGGCGCAGGTCGCGCTGGGGAGGCGCCATCTTGTCGTCGTCGTCCCACACCAGGCCGCACTTGGTGAAGACGAGCGGCCGGTCGCCGTCGCCGAAGTCGCGCAGGAGGCGGCCGACGACCTCCTCCGAGTGCCCCAGGCCGTACACCGCCGCCGTGTCGATCCAGTTGACGCCCCGCTCCACGGCGTGGCGCATGGCGCGCAGCGAATCCTCGTCGTCCTGCGGCCCCCATCCGAAGGCCCACCCGCCGCCGCCCACCGCCCACGCGCCGAACCCCACGCGCGTGATCTCGGGCCCGTTGCTTCCCAGCTTCCGCTTCGCCAGTTCCGTCATTTCGCTATGCCTCAAAGGTTTAGCGGGGCTGTGCCCGCTCGTATTGCTTCGGCCATTCGCCGCGGGTGCCCAGGCGGTGCGCGGCCAGCAGGGGCCAGCGCGGCTGTCGCAGGAGCTCGCGCGCCAGGAGCACCATGTCCGCCTGGCCGGTGCGGATGATGTCGTCCGCCTGCTCGGGGTTGGTGATCAGACCCACGGCCGCGGTCGGGATGCCGCCATCGCGCCGCACGCGCTCGGCGAAGCCCACCTGGTAGCCGGGCCCGATCTCGATCTTGGCGTTCGGCACCAGCCCGCCGGAGGAGCAGTCGATCAGGTCGGCGCCATCCTCGCGCAGGAGGGACGCGAGGTGCACGGAGTCGTCCACGTCCCACCCGCCCTCCGCCCAGTCCGATGCCGAGATGCGGACGAAGAGCGGGAGCATCTCCGGCCACACCTCGCGCACCGCGGCGACCACCTCGCGCGTCAGCCGCACGCGGTTCTCGAACGAGCCGCCGTACCGGTCCGTGCGCTGGTTGCTGAGGGGCGACATGAACTCGTTGAGGAGGTACCCGTGCGCCGCGTGCACCTCCACCACCCGGAAGCCCGCCTCCAGCGCGCGCCGGGTCGCATCGCGGAACCCGTCCACCACGCGTCGAATCCCGTCCTCGTCCAGCTCCCGCGGCTGCGGGTAACCCTCGGCGAAGGGGACGGCGCTGGGCGCCATCACCTCGTCCCAGCCGCCGTCCTCGGGCGTCACGGCGCCGTTCCCCTCCCACGGCACCTGCGTGCTGCTCTTGCGTCCCGCGTGCGCGAGCTGCGTCCCCGCGATGGCGCCGTGTGCGTGGACGAACTCGGTGATGCGCCGCAGGGCAGGGACGTGCTCGTCCTTCCAGATCCCCAGGTCGCGCGGGCTGATGCGGCCCTCGGGGACGACGGCGTTGGCCTCGGTCATCACCAGCCCCGCGCCGCCCGTGGCGAAGGCGCCCAGGTGCACGAAGTGCCAGTCGTTCGCGAACCCGTCCTCGCTGGAGTACTGGCACATCGGCGACACCCCGATCCGGTTCCTGAACTCCACCTCACGCAATCTCAGCGGCGAAAACAGCCGCGCATTCGTATCAGCCGACAACTCGAGTCCTCCATCGGTTCAAATGAGGTCCGGCGGTTGAAACCGCTGCAACAACCGCGGAAAACCTGCCTTCGCAGGTTACGGCCACGCGAGCAGATCTATGCAAGCTCCCCCTCCCCCGGGCGGTTTCGGGGGAGGGGGATGCGTCGCGGAGCGACGCTGGGGGTGGGGCCCTCACAGCAGCTCGCGGTAGAACTCCAGCGTCTGCGCCGCGATTGCGCGCCAGCTGAAGTGCGCCAGGACGCGCGCGCGGGCCGCCGTCCCCATCGCGGCGCGGCGGGCGGGGTCGGCCATCAGCTCGTTGACCGCGGCGGCGAGGGCGCGCGAGAAGGCGTCCGGGTCGCGCGGCTCCACCGAGCCCCCGCCCTCCGCATCGAGCGGCACCAGGAGGCCCGTCTCGCCCGGGACGACGATCTCCGGGATGCCGCCGACCGCGGAGGCGACGACCGGCGTCTCGCAGGCCATCGCCTCCAGGTTGATGATCCCGAACGGCTCGTACACAGACGGGCAGACGAAGACGGCCGCGTGCGTGTAGAGCGCGATCACGTCCGGCTTGGTGAGCATCTCCGCGATCCAGACGACCGGGACGGAGACCTCGCCCTTCACCTCGTCGACCAGCGCGCGCATCTCCTCGCCGATCTCGGGGGTGTCGGGGGCGCCGGCGCAGAGCACCACCTGCACGCCTGCGTCCAGGTGGCGGATGGCGCGCACCAGGTGCAGGATCCCCTTCTGGCGCGTGATGCGGCCGACGAAGAGGACGATGGGGAGATCGGGGTCGACGCCGAGGCGGCGGAGGACGGCGGGGTCGGGGCGCGAGCGGTACTCGTCCGGGTCGATCCCGTTGTGGATCACGCGGATGCGCTCCGGCGCGACGCCGTAGAGCGCCTGCACGTCCGCCTTCATCGCCCGCGAGACGGCGACCACTCCGTCCGCGTTCTGGTAGGCGGTGCGCTCGATCCAGGTGGTGACGTCGTACGCCGTGCCGAGCTGCTCCACCTTCCAGGGGCGGTGCGGCTCCAGCGAGTGCGTGGTCAGCACCAGCCGCGCGCCGGTCAGCGGACGCGCGAGCGAGCCGGCGAGATGCGTGTACCAGGTGTGGCAGTGGACGATGTCCGGCGCCTGCACCGCGCCCACCATCGCAAGGTTGCGGGCCAGCGCGTCCAGCAGCCGCTCGTGACGCGGGTCCTGCGCGGGCAGCTTCACCGGCACGGGGATGCCGCGCACGTGCAAGCTTCCGTGGCTCTCCCGCTGCTCCCCGAACGCCAGCACGTCCACCGTGTGCGCGCCCTCCTCCAGCCGCGCCAGCTCCCTCGAAAGGTACTCCACGTGCACGCCCGCCCCGCCGTAGACGTGGGGGGGGTATTCGTTGGTGAGGAGGGTGATGCGCATGACAGAGAGTGCGTGAGTGCGTGAGTGCGTTAGTGCGTTCAAAACCCTATGTCATCCTGAGCGACGCGCCGCACCGGCCTCGCCCGTACTCCGATCCGTGGCGCGGAGCGAAGGATCTACTGCGCGTGGCGAGAGGCCTGTGGTCAATCGCGGTCCTCGCGTTGCGCCGGCTAGATCCTTCGGTCGCCGCAGGGTACGGTGCGCGGCGCCGATCGGTTGGGCTCCCTCAGGATGACAAAAGGGGGGGAGCGCTCCGCCATCCAACGCACTCACGCACTAACGCACTCACGCACTTCTTTTCAGATGACGGTCCCATCCGGAATCTCCGCGTTCTTGGGAATCACCACGATCCCGTCGCGGATGTACCAGTTGGGGCCCTCGCCCTCGCGCACGCCCTCGCGGTTGGTGATGATGCAGCGCTTGCCGATGGCCACGTTGCGGTCCACGATGGCGTTCTCGATGCGCGTGCCCTCGCCGACGCCGGGGCGCAGGGGGCCCTGGGCGTAGTTGCGCGTCTCCCCTTCCTGCCACCCGTAGTAGTCCGAGCCCAGGAGCACCGCGCGGTGGATGCGCGTGCCGCCGCAGATGTACGAGCGGATCCCCACCACCGAGTCCGTGATCTCGCTGTCCTCGATGATGCTCCCCTCGGCCACGATGGCGTGCTCCAGCCGCGTGCGCGTCATCTTGGCCGGCGGCAGCATGCGGGCGTTGGTGTACAGCGGCATCGCCGGGTCGTACAGGTTGAACGCGGGGTGCGGCTGGGCCAGCATGATGCTCGTCTCGAAGTACGACCGCACCGTCCCGATGTCGTTCCAGTACCCCGAGAACGGGTACGCCACCACCTTGAGCTCGTCGATGGCGCTGGGGATGATCTGCTTGCCGAAGTCGTGGTCGTCCGGCTTGCGGTCCAGCACGTCGCGCAGGGTGCCGGCGTTGAAGATGTAGATGCCCATCGACGCCAGGTAGATCCGCCCCGCGGCCTCCATCTCCGGCGTGGCGGGGCTCTCCTTGCCCGCAAGCTCGTCGCGCCGCGGCTTCTCGTAGAAGGCCGTGATGCGGTGCGCCTCGTCGGTGTGCATGATGCCGAAGCCCGGCGCGTCCTCGGCCGTCACCGGCGTGGCGGCCACCGTGATGTCGGCGCCCGTCGCGTCGTGGTGCGCCAGCATCTTGCGGTAGTCCATCGCGTAGAGCTGGTCGCCCGAGAGGATGATGATGCGGTCGTGCGGCACGCTGCGGATGTGCGGCATCGACTGGCGCACCGCGTCCGCCGTTCCCTGGTACCACAGCTCCGACGAGGCGGTCTGCTCGGCCGCCAGGATCGTGACGAAGCCGCCGTGGAAGCGGTCGAAGACGTAGGAGTGCGTGATGTGGCTGTTGAGGCTGGCCGAGTTGTACTGCGTCAGCACGAACATGCGGTAGAGCCCGCTGCTGATGCAGTTGGAGATGGGGACGTCGATGAGGCGGTACTTGCCCGCGAGCGGCACGGCGGGTTTGGCGCGGTCCTTGGTCAGCGGGAAGAGGCGCGTCCCGGCGCCACCGCCGAGAATGACTGCGAGCATCTGGCTCATGGAATACGAACGGGCAGTGTGGGGTGTGATCCGGCACCCCTGGCAACGGCAAGAAGTTGGCCCATCCCCACTCAGGCCGCCCGGGGACTGGACAAAGAGGCCGCGCGATGGCAGAATGTCCCCTCGGTAGCGACATCCCCGCCCGGCCCCCCTCGCGGTTCCCGCCCCTCCTCCTCCCTCCCGCCCCTCCCGTGAGCGACCCCGCATCCGAACCGCCGCGCATCCTGATCGTTGACGACGACCTTTCCGTGCGCCGGCTGATCCGCGTCTTTCTGCAGGAGCGCGGCTACCACGTGCGCAGCGCCGCCGGCGCGGACGAGGCGCTGGAGCTGCTGGAGAACGAGCGCTTCGACATCGTGGTGACCGACCTGCGCCTTCCCGTGTCCAGCGGGCTGGAGCTGCTGCAGGAGGTGCGCGCGCGCCTGCCCGGGGTGCGCAGTGTGCTGATGAGCGGCGACGCCGACGTCCCCGCGCTGGTCGGCGCGGTGGAGCGCGGGGTGGACGCCGTGCTGCTGAAGCCGTTCGAGCTGGAGGAGCTGCGGTTTCAGGTGGAGCAGTCCGTGGCGCGCCAGCGGGCCGAGCGCGCCGCCGCCCGCGAGCGCGACCTGCTGGAGGCACGCCTCCGCCACCGCGACGCGGAGAGCCGGCTCTGGATCCTGCGCGCGGCGCGTGCGCTGGTCACCGCCGTAGAGGTCAAGGACGCCTACACGGCCGGCCACGCCAAGCGCGTCACCGCCTACGCCATGTCCATGGCCGAGGTGACGGGCGGGATAGACCTGCTGCGCTACCCGCTGGCGGGCGACCTGCACGACGTGGGGAAGATCGGCATCCCGGACTCGGTGCTCAACAAGCCGGGGACGCTCACCCTGGCCGAGCTGGAGCTGATGGAGGGACACCCGGCGGCCGGCGCGCGCATCCTGGAGCCGCTGATCGACGACCCGCTGGTGCTGGGCGTGGTGCGCTGGCACCACGAGCGGTGGGACGGGCACGGCTATCCCGACGGGCTTGCGGGCGACCGCATCCCGCTGGCGGCGCGCGTCCTTGCCGTGGCCGACACGCTGGACGCCATGACCTCCGCCCGCGCCTACCGCGACGCCCTCCCCTGGGACGCCGCGGTGGCCGAGATCCGGCGCTGCTCGGGCACGCAGTTCGACCCCGCCGTCGTGGCCGCATTCGAAGCCGCCCTCCCCGTGCTCCACGCGCACTTCCGCGCCCACGTCCGCTAGGGAAAAACCATCACACAGAGATGCGGAGTGAACGGCAAGGGCACAGAGACCCCCTTTCGCCGTTCTCTCGGTTGCCTCCGTGGCTCTGTGTGAGGCCATCTGTTGGCGTCTGCGTGGATTCGCGACGGCGTACAGAAGCCGGACACCGCCGCGCCCTCAAGCACGACCAGCCGCGCCCGCCTAACTCCATGGCGGGCAACCACCTGCGCCACCGGGCAAGATCGGCACGGTCCCTGCCTTTGCGGGGTGCGCGGACATCCGTCCGCCGCCCCCGCCAATCCGACCGGACGCCGATGCCCTCCCTACTGGACCCGCAGCCGCGCAGCATCCTGGCACGCCGATCCCATCGCCCCGCAGCAGTGACCCACGACCCGCTCCAGGCGCCCGAGCAGCTCCGCGACTGCCGCATCGTGGTGGCGGACGACGACCCGGGCGTCATCGAGGTGATGAAGCGCCTCCTGGCGCGCGCCGGCTACCGGCGCGTCTGGTTCGCCACGCGCGGCGGCGAGGTGGCGCCGCTCTGCGCGGAGGTGGACCCGGATCTGGTCATCGTGGACCTGCGCATGCCGGACCGCCACGGCTTCGACGTCGTGCAGGACGTGCGCGCGCTGGCGGGCGGCGCCGTCCCCATCCTGGTGGTGACCGGCGAGGAGCGCGCGGCGGTGGTGCAGCAGGCGCTGGCGTGCGGCGCGCGCGACTTCCTCTCCAAGCCGTTCGAGCCTGGGGAGGCGCTGCTGCGCATCCGCAACCTGCTGGAGGTGCGCACCCTCCATACGCAGTCGCTGGCCGCCGCCGAGGCGCGCTACCGCACCCTGGTGGAGGACGCCACCGACGCCATCTGCCGCACCGACACGCGGGGCGTGGTGACCTACGCCAACCCCTCCGCCCGCGCGCTGCTGGGCGACGGCATCGTGGGGCGCGGCGCCACCGAGATGGTGCGCGAGGACGTGCGCCAGGAGGTGCGCGAGTTCTACTGCCTCCAGCTCCGCGACCGCGTTCCGACCACCGTGCGCGAGGTGCCGCTGGTGGTGGACGGCGCCGAGCTCTGGCTGGAGCAGCGGGTGCAGCTGGAGGTGGTGGGCGGGAGGGTGATGGGGCTCAGCGGGATCGCGCGCGACGTGACGCAGCGCCGCGCGCACGAGCGGCTCAAGGACGAGCTGATCTCGCTGGTGAGCCACGAGCTGCGCACCCCGCTCACCGCCATCCGCGGGTCGCTGGGGCTGCTGCACGGCGGCGTGCTCGCCAACTACCCCGAGCGCGCCTCGCGAATGGTTGCACTGGCGCTGGCGAATTCCGAGCGGCTGGGTCGGCTGATCGACAACATGCTCGACCTGGAGAAGATGGCCAGCGGCAAGCTGGAGATCGAGCGGCGCCCCTTCTCCATCCGCCAGATCGCCGACGACGCCATCGACACCGTGCGCCCCCTGCTGGAACAGGCCGACCTCCTGCTGGTGGCGGACCTCCCCGACGTTGCGGTGAACGTCGATCCCGACCGCATCGCGCAGGTGCTCACCAACCTGGTGTCCAACGCGGCCAAGTACTCCCCGCGCGGCGGCGCCGTGTGGGTGCGCGCGGAAGTCGAGGGCGCCGACCTGCGCGTGCAGGTGCGCGACCAGGGGCGCGGCATCCCCGCGGCGAAGCTGGAGTCGATCTTCGAGCGCTTCCAGCAGGTGGACTCGTCGGACAGCCGCGAAAAGGGCGGAACCGGGCTCGGGCTCCCCATCTGCCGCAACATCGTAGGACTGCATGGAGGCCGCATCTGGGCGGAGAGCTTGCCCGGAAAGGGTAGTACTTTTACCGTTCTCCTCCCCCGCGCAGTGGTGGAGGACGCGGCGCGGGAGTGAGGATGGCGCAAACAGGACGGTACTTGCACGCCGAGGCCCGGAACACGCGCCGTAGCTCGTTGTATGGGAAGCATGCACGACGGGTGCGCCGTACCCTTCCCCCGACCGGTTCCGTTTTGGGCGCGATCGACGATCCGCAACGCCTCTCCGCGCTGGAGCTCCTCGGCCTGATGGACTCGCCGGCCGAGGCGTCCTTTGACCGTTTCACCCGCCTGGCCGCGCGCCTGCTGAACGCGCCGGTCGCGCTGGTGACGCTTTTGGACGCCGACAGGCAGTACGTCAAGAGCTGCATAGGGCTGGAGGGCGCGGCCGGGAGCTACACGCCGGTGTCGGAGTCGTTCTGCCGCCACGCCATCGATGCCGGGGGGCCGCTGCTGCTGGAGGACGCCGCGGCCGACCCGCGCGTGCGCGACACGCTGGCGGTGCGCGAGCAGGGGTACCGCGCCTACGCCGGCTACCCGATCCGCACGCCGGACGGCCACGTCCTGGGCACCCTCTGCGTCCTCGACTATCGCCCGCGGCGCTGGAGCCACGACGAGCAGCAGGTGCTGGCCGACCTGGCCGACGCGGCGACCACGGAGATCGCGCAGCGCGTGCACCTGGCCGAGCAGGCGCGCAGCGAGGCGCACTACCGCCGTCTGGTGAGCACCTCGCCGTACGCCATCTACGCGCTGGACGTGGAGGGGCGCTTCGTGGAGCTGAACCGGGCCGGCGAGGCGCTGCTGGGCCGCGAGAGCCACACCGTCCTCGGCAGCTACTTCGGCGCCATCATCGCCCCCAAGGACCTCCCCGCCATCGAGCGCATCTTCATCGACCTCCTGACCGGCGCCACCGACAACGCGCTGATGGAGATGGACCTGACGCGGCCGTCTGGGGAGCTTCGCCGCGTCTCCGTGAACGCCACGGTCATCCGCGAAGAGGGGCGCGTAACCGGCATCCACGGCATCGGGCGCGACATCACCGACGAGCAGGTGCTGCTCGCCGAGATGAAGCTCCTCCACCTGGCGCTGGGCAACCTGTCGCAGGGGGTGAGCATCACCGACGAGCGCGGGCGGGTGATCTTCGTCAACCGCGCCTACACCGAGATCCTGGGGATCGCCGGGGCGGCGGACGCGCAGGCGTACATGGATGCGCTCGTCCCGGACGCGGAGGGGGCGCAGGAGGAGGAGATCGCCCGCGGCATCGGCGAGGCGGGGGAATGGAGCGGGCTGGTGTGGCGGACGCGGATGGACGACGGGCGGCGCGTTCCGCTCGACCTGTTCGTCTCCGCGGTGGACAGGGCGGAGGGGGGCGGCCGCTGCCTCTTCACCATCGTGCAGGATGCCACCGAGCGGCTGGAGCGAGAGCGGCACCTGCGCCGCGCCGAGCGGCTGGCCGGGCTGGGGACGCTGGTGGGGGGCGTGGCGCACGAGCTCAACAACCCGCTCACCGCCATCAAGGGCTTCACCGCGCTGATGCTGATGGACTCGCGCACCGTGGAGGACCGCGAGGCGCTGGAGGTGATGAAGCGCGAGGCGGACCGCGCCGCCCAGATCGTGGCCAACCTTCGCCGCCTGGCGCGCGACACGCAGGAGGAGGACACGCCGCGCGAACGGGTGGATCTCAACAACGTGATCGGCCACATCCTGCAGGTGCGCGGCTACTCGCTGGGCACCCACAACGTCGCGGTGGGCACCGAGCTGGACGCCACGCTCCCCGCCATCATGGCCGACCGCGGGCAGATGGAGCAGGTGCTCCTCAACCTGGTGGTCAACGCCGAGCAGGCGCTCGCCGGCCGCCCCGACCCGCGCATCACCGTCCGCACGCAGTCGTGCGAGCGGGGCGTGTCTGTGTACGTGGTGGACAACGGGTCCGGCATTCCGCCGGAGGCGCTGGAGCGGATCTTCGACCCCTTCTACACCACCAAGGCGCCCGGCGAGGGCACCGGCCTGGGGTTGGCGCTGGTGCACGGGATGGTGGCCGACCACGGGGGGCGCATCCACGTGGAGAGCGTGCCGGAGGAGGGGACCACCTTTCGCATCGACTTCCCCGCCGCCGAGGAGGGTAGGCCTGAGCCGCCCCCCGTCCGCGAGGCGCTCACGACCGCTACGGAGGCGCTGCGCGTGCTGGTGGTGGACGACGAGGACAGCATCCGGCGCACCCTGTCGCGCTACCTGGCGCGCCGCGGCCATCGCGTGAGTGTCGCCTCCGAGGGCGGCGAGGCGCTGCGCATGCTGGAGTCGGAGGGCGGGTTCGACGTGATCCTCTCCGACGTGCGCATGCCCGGCCTGAGCGGCGACCGCCTGCACGCCCGCCTGCGCGAGCGCGGCGACGGGATGGACCGGCGCCTCGTCTTCATGAGCGGCGACGCTCTCGGCGACCAGACCGCCGACGCGCTCTCCGCCTCCGAAGTGCCGGTCATCCTCAAGCCCTTCGACATGGGCACCGTCGCGGACACGGTCGAAGCGGTGGGGCGCTCCGGGCCACGCTAAGCACCGAACGTCCGCTCAATGGAAGGCAAGGGAGGCGCGAGGAGATCATCCCTCGCGCCTCCCTTGTTGTGCCGTACACTGACCGGAAATGCGACGAGCGGCGGTTCTTCGGCTTCTCGCGGCGTTCCGTGAGCGGAACCCGCCACACCGTCCGGTTTCTGGACAGGAAGAGACTGTGGCGTACACGCCTAACTAGAGGTACCGCAAGGGTTTAACGCGCAGGAACACGCGGCCCGCTCTTCGCTTTACCACGACTCGCCGGAGCCACCCTATTCCGCGAGTCGAAAATGCGCACACTCCCGTTGCTGGCCGCCTCGATCCTCCTCCTCGCCTCTCCGCTCGCCGCGCGTGCGCAGAGCGTGGGCGGTGGGATCGGTGTGAGCGCGCAGGTGGTGGCCGCGGAAGAGCTGAAGCTTGCATCGGCGCTGGGCGGCGGGGCCGGCATGGAGCAGGTGCGCGTGGAGCGCACGCGCGGTGGCGGCGCGAGCGTCTCGGTTCCCCTGGTCCTGACCCACCGCGCCCGCCCCGTCGTCTCCCTTCAGCAGCGCGCCGGTGACCCCACCTGCGAGCTCCTCACCGCCGCCGCCGCGCGCACGGACGCCGGCTGGGGCACCCGCCTCCGCTGCACCGCGAATCCGGATGGTGCGCCGCAATGGGCGCGCGTGCTGATCGTGCCCAACACCTGACGGCCGGGGGCGCCGACATCGGTGCCGGGGGGCGCCGGCGGCGGACACCGGTGATGGCGCCGGGGGGCGCGGGCGCCCGCAACCGGGGCGCGGGCGCCGGCAACCGGGGGAGAAATCCCCCGGCTGGAACTACGCGAGGGCGGCTGAAGCCGGCTGGAGGGACGCGGCGTGGCGGGTCCGCGCAGGCGGGCTTCGGAGCATGGGCAGGGCACGGGCAGCCACGCGGGGCTGCCCCTACGGTTACCGTGCCGGTTGCGGCTGTTGCCGAGATGCGCAAAGGAATGCGGCGCCGCGAGAAGATCGTGGCGCCGAAGCGTGTTCCGGTGCAGCGTCGGGCACGGGCGCGATGAATCGCGCCCCTACGGGGCATCTGTGCAGCGCGCAGGGTGTTCTCCCCCTCACCCGCCCTGCGCCCCCGCAGGCGGGGGAGGGGGCCGGGGGGAGCGGGCCCGCAACCGGGGGATAAAGATAAATCCTGGGATAAATCCCCCGGCTGGAACTACGCGAAGGCGGCTGAAGCCGGCTGGACGGACGCGGCGTGGCGGGTCCGCGCGGGCGGGATTCGGAGCATGGGCAGGGCACGGGCAGCCACGTGGGGCGGCCCCTACGATTACCGTGCCGGTCGCGGCTGTTGCCGAGATGTGCAAAGGAACGCGGCGCCGCGAGGAGATCGTGGCGCCGAAGCGTGTTCCGGTGCAGCGTCGGGCACGGGCGCGATGAATCGCGCCCCTACGGGGCATCTGTGCAGCGCGCAGGGTGTTCTCCCCCTCACCCGCCCTGCGCCCCCGCAGGCGGGGGAGGGGGCGGGGGGGAGGGGGCCCTCCCCCTACCGCTCCAGCATCCGCGCGATGCGCTCGGCGAGCTCGTCGGCGTCGAAGGGCTTGTGGACGACTTCGGCGCCGGGGCCGAGGGCCTCGCGGTTGAGGGCGGCGCCGCGCGTGTAGCCCGTCATGAAGAGGATGGGGAGGGCGGGGCAGACCGTGTTCAGGTGCCGCGCCAGCTCCTCGCCGCCCATGTGCGGCATCACAAGGTCGGTGAGCACCATGTCCACGCTGGCGCCGTGCTCCTCCCACAGCGCGAGGGCCTCGCGGCCGTCGCGCGCCTCCAGCACGCCGAAGCCGCGGCGGAACAGCGCCCGCGCGGTCACGCGGCGCACCGGGTCCTCGTCCTCCACCAGGAGCACCGTGCCGCGCGCGGTGGCGGGGGCGAGCTCGGGTGAGGCGTCGGTGGCGGGGCCGGTGTCGGTGACGCGCGGGAGGAGGATGTGAAAGGTGGTGCCGCGCCCCAGCTCGCTCTCGACGGTGATGTAGCCGCCGCTCTGCTTCACGATGCCGTACACCGTCGCCAGCCCCAGCCCGGCGCCCTTGCCGGGGCCGCGCGTGGTGAAGAACGGCTCGAACACCTGCTGGCGCGTCGCGTCGTCCATCCCGTGGCCGTCGTCGCTCACGCTGAGGCGCACGTACTCACCCGCGGCCATGTACGCGGGGCGCGGGTCGGATTCGGCGACGACGGCGTTGGTGGTCACCAGGCGCAGCGTGCCGCCGTGCGGCATGGCGTCGCGGGCGTTGAGGGCCAGGTTCACCAGCACCTGGTCGAGCTGCTGCGGGTCCGCGTGCACCGGCGAGATGCCAGGGTCCAGCACGGTGGCGACCTCCACCTTCTCCGGCATCAGGCGGCGCAGCATGGGGAGCGAGGCGGAGAGCGCCGCATTCAGATCCAGCACGCGGGGCACGAGGATCTGCCCGCGTCCGAAGGCCAGGAGCTGGCGCGTGAGGGCGGCGGCGCGCACGGTGGCGGACTGGATCTCGGCGACGTCCTCCACGCTGGGCGAGTCGGGCGGGATGTCCATCGACAGGAGGTCGGCGTTGCCCTTGATGGTGGTGAGGAGGTTGTTGAAGTCGTGCGCCACGCCCCCCGCCAGCCGCCCCACCGCCTCCATGCGCTGCGCCAGCCGGAGCTGCTCCTCCAGCCGCAGACGCTCGCGTATGTCGCGCGCCACGATGAGCACCGACGGCTCGCCGGCGTACTCCACGGCGCCGGCGGTGATCTCCACGTCGATGGCGGCACCGTCCGCGCCCAGGAGGCGCTCGTGGGCGGGAAGGGCGCGCTCTCCCGCGGCCGCGGCGCGGATGTACTCCGCGGCGCGCTCGCGGAGCTCGGGGTGGAAGAGATCCGCCACGGCGCGGCCCAGCAGGCCGTCCGGGCCGGGCAGCCCCAGCATGGCGGCGGCCGCGGCGTTGGCGTACGCCACCACCTCGCCGCTCTGCACCAGCACCGCCTCGCGCAGGAGCTCCAGGAGGTGGCGGCACCCTTCCTCGCGCGCGATCACCTGGCGCGCGGCCATGGCGTGCCGCAGCACGCACTCCAGCAGCTCGGGGGTGGCCGCCGCGTGCGGGAGCGACGCGGCGGCCCCGGCACGCGCGAACTCGGCGGGGTCGCCTTCCTCCTCCAGCAGGACGATGACGGGTACGGCGTGCCCCGACAGCCGCGCGACGCAGCCGAGCGCATCGCCGCCGTCGCGCAGCACCACCGCGTCGCACGTGCCCGCCAGCGCCGCCGCGACCGCTTCGTCGTGCGTGGCCACGCGCACCGCCCGCGAGTTCGGGGGCGACGGTGTCGCGCCGTCCCCTCTGTCCACTATCAAGATTCGCAGCATCCCTTCGCTCACGGCGCCCTCACGGCAAGTACGGCGCGCACGATCTCCAGCAGCTCGGCGGCGCCGAAGGGCTTGGCGAGGAAGGGATAGCTGGGCGCCAGCACGCCGTAGCGCACCGCGTCCACTTCGGGGCGGCCGGACATGAACACCACGGAGATCCCCGGCCGCTGGTCCGCGATGCGCGAGGCGAGCTGCACGCCGTTCATCCCGGGAAGCACGATGTCGGTCAGGAGGAGGTCGATGCCGCCGTCGTGCTTCCACGACACGGAGAGCGCCTCCGTGCCCGCGGTCGCCTGCAGCACCGTGTAGCCGTTCCTGCGCAGGATCTCGCTGGCGGTGCGGCGCGCGGAGGCGTCGTCGTCCACCACGAGCACGACGGGTGCGGGTTCGTTGTCAGGCATCAAAGAAACGGGAAAGGGGACGCGCGGAGCCGGTGAGCGCCCCTATGATAAGGGGGCGCGACCCATCGCGCACGATGAAAGGTGCAGAATTTGGCGCGTTCGCATACTTTGGGGAAGCGACGCAGCAAAACTCCCGCTCAACGACCCCCTCGAAGACAACCCGCATGGCACGTTCCGTACTCCTTGTAGACGACGATCCCTCGGTGCTGCGCGTGCTGCGGCGCTACTTCGAACGCAGTGGATGGGAGACCTTCCAGGCGCTCAGCGGCGAGGACGGGGTGCGCACCTACGAGGCGCAGCTTCCCGACCTGGTGCTGCTGGACGTGAACCTCCCCGGCATCAGCGGCCTGCACGTGCTGGAGGTGCTCATCTCGCGCGGCGCCACGGTGGTGATGCTCACCGGCCAGGCCGAGGTGGGCACCGCCGTGGAGGCGATGCGCGCGGGCGCGGAGGGCTTCCTCACCAAGCCCGTGGACCTGGACCACCTGGGCGCCGCCGCGGAGCGCGCGGTGGAAAAGGTGGAGCTGCGCCGGGCCAACCACACCCTGGCCGAGCGGGTGGTGGAGCAGGGGCGCGCCGGCACGCTGGGCAGCTCGCCGCGGATGCGCGAGCTGACGCGGCAGGTGGAGCTCCTCGCCTCTTCGCAGGACACCACGCTCCTGCTGCAGGGGGAGAGCGGCACCGGAAAGAGCTGGGTGGCGCAGCTCACGCACGGGCTCAGCCCGCGGGCGCGTTCGCCCTTCGTGGAGATCAACTGCGCCGGGCTCTCCGCCACCTTTCTGGACTCCGAGCTGTTCGGCCACGAAAAGGGCGCCTTCACCGACGCCCGCGAGATGAAGCGCGGCCTCTTCGAGGTGGCGGACCGCGGCACGCTCTTCCTGGACGAGATCGGCGACCTGTCGTCCGACCTGCAGCCCAAGCTGCTGCGCGTGCTGGAGACGCGCACCTTCCGGCGCCTCGGCGGGACCCGGGAGATCCAGGTGGACGTGCGCCTCATCGCGGCCACCAACAAGGATCTTGCGGCCGAGGTGCGTGCGGGACGTTTCCGCGAAGACCTCTTCTACCGGCTATCGGTCTTTCCGCTCACCATACCGCCGCTGCGCGAGAGGTCGCGCGAGGACGTGCTGGAGCTGGTGCTGGAGGCACTGCGGCAGCTGCACCTGCGCCACCCCGCATCGCCGGACCGGCTGAGCGACCGCGCGCTGGACCTGCTGCTGGGCTACGCCTGGCCGGGCAACGTCCGCGAGCTGCGGAACGTGCTGGAGCGCGCCCTCGTCCTCTCGCCGGGCGACGACGCCATCGGCCCGGAGCACCTGCCGGAGGCGCTGCGTGCCCCCGGCGCTCCGCGCGCGGCGCGGCTGGACAGCACCGTGCTCACGCTGGAAGAGGTGGAGCGGCAGCACATCGAGCGCACGCTCTACCTGTCCGAGGGGAACCGCACGCTGGCGGCGCAGCGGCTCGCCATCTCCCGCGCGACGCTGCACGCCAAGATCAAGCAGTACGGGCTGGAGCGGGTGGGGCGCGACGAGGAGGCTAGCGCGTGATCCTCAGCAGCATCTCCACCACGGCGGGGTGGAAGCGCGTGCCGCTCCCCGCCTCCAGGGTGCGCGCGCAGTAGTCGTGGTCCATCGCGCCGCGGTAGGCGCGCGGCGAGGTCATGGCGTCGTACGCGTCGGCCACGTGCAGGATGCCGGCGAGCAGGAACTCGGCGGAGTCGGAGTCCAGCGCGGGGTGCAGCGCGTCGTAGGCGTCGGTGTGGTGCTCGATGAGGCGCGCCGCTCCCCGCAGCGACGCCACCCCCTCCACGATGCGGGCGCCGGCGCGGGCGTGGGCGCGGATCTGCTCCAGCTCGTCTTCGCTCAGCGGCCCGGTCTTGTGCAGCAGCTCCAGCGGCACCACCACCTTGCCGATCTCGTGCAGCAGCGAGGCGAACTCCAGCAGCTCCACGTCCGCGGGCGCGACCCCCATCGCCTCGGCCACGCGGCGGGCGAGGGCGGCCACGCGCACCGAGTGCCCGTGCATGTACGGGTCGCGCGCGGCGATGGTTCCCGCCAGCGCCGTCACCACGTCGCGGCGCAGCTCGCGCATCCCGTGGCGCATCTCCTCCATCTCGCGGCACACCTGCCCGCGCAGCGCAACCACCTCCTCCGCGATCCTCCCCACCGCCGCCTCGATCGCCCACTGCACCTCGCCGTCGCGGAAGGGGCGGCGGAGGGGGATGGTGCTGTCGGCGTGCGGTGCCTCGGCCCCTTCGTCCACGATCACCAGGTGCGCGCCGGCGCGGTTGATGTGGCGGAAGCGGCTCAGGTACTCCGCGCTCTCGTGCGCCGTGGACGAGCCCAGGTCGGAGATGATCAGGTCGGGCACCAGCCCCTGCTCCAGCGAGCGCAGCGCCTCGCGCGCGTCGGGCACGGTGAGCGCCAGGTGGCTCCCGCGGCGCACGATGGGCTCCAGCTCGGCGACCACCTGCTTGCGGTCGCTCACGATCATGATCCTGCCGTTGAGCATCATTCGGATTGCTCCCATCGAAGCGGTGCTCTCATCTATCCGCCAGGGGGTGAGGCGGGCGGGCCGGGCCGGCGCGTGCCCCCTCCCCTTAGCGAGAGGCGCGCCATTGGGGCTATTCCTGCAAGTGGTTGGAACGTGAGGAGTTACGAGGGAGCGCAGGGAGGGGCGGGAGTGTCCAGAAGTCGCACGTCCGCGCGGGCGCCGCATCGCCAATCGTTTGCGTGGCAACGGGTTGGACCGCGCTGTATCGATTCTGGACGGCTGCGCCCGCAATATGGGCGCATCAGGTGTGTTCATCTTGTGCGTTACATGCCCGTGACACAAAGTACAGCACAGTGGCGCGCTCCCCGCGCGCCATCCCGTACACATCCCCCTTCCGTCTCCACCCGCGCGAAGCGGCGCGTCCCTCGCTCCTGATCCAGATTTCCTCCCAGGTCAAACCGGCGACCGTCCTGCTCGTCGAAGACGACGACGCGACGGCCTACTGGGTCCGACGCATCCTGGCGCACCACGGCACTCACGATGGCGGAGCCCCGCAAGTGCTGCGCGCGAAGTCGCTGGCCGAAGCGCTCCGCGAGCTGCGCCGGGCCGACTGCGTCCTGGTGGACCTGACGCTCCCGGACTCGCAGGGGATCGAGACGTTTCTGGCGCTCCACCAGGCCGCGCCCAGCGTCCCGGTGGTCGTCCTCACCTCGCTGCGCGACGAGGAGCTGGGGGCGGAGGCGGTGCGGCTGGGGGCGCAGGACTTCCTATCCAAGGACTCGGCTCCGGAGCAGATCTCGCGCGCCCTGCGCTTCGCCGTGCTGCGCGGACGCTGGCAGGGGGCGGTGGACGAGGCGGCGCGGCTGGAGGCGGTGCTGGACAGCATCTCCGACGCGTACCTGGCGGTGGACGGCGGCGGTCGGCTGACCTACGCCAACCGCGCGGCGGAGCGGCTCTTCGGCGTGGCGCGCGACGATGCGGTGGGTCACTCGCTGGCGGAGGGGATCCCCGCGCTGGCCGGCACGCGCACCCTGGACGCGCTCCTGCGCCACGTGGAGGAGCCCGCGCCCTCCGCGCTGGAGGAGTGCCTTCCCGGCATCGGCCGCTGGGTGGAGGTGAGGCTCTTCCCTTCGCCCACGGGGACCACGGCGTACCTGCGCGACACCACGGAGCGGCGGCGGACGGCGGAGGCGCTCCAGGAGGCGCAGCGCTTCACCGCGGGGCTCCTCAGCAACCTTCCCGGGATGGCGTACCGCTGCGCCAACGATCCCGATTGGACGATGGAGTTCGCCAGCGAGGGCGCCAAGGAGCTGACCGGCTACGCGCCCGAAGCGCTGGTGGGCCCCGGGGCCGTGTCGTACGGCGACCTCATCCACCCCACCGACCGGGATTGGGTGTGGCGAGAGGTACAGGCCGCCGTCCAGCAGGGGCGCCACTTCGAGCTGAGCTACCGCATCATCGCGGCCGGCGGGGGCGAGAAGTGGGTGTGGGAGCAGGGGCGCGGCGTGCTGGACGCGGACGGGAAGATGCAGGCCGTGGAGGGGTTCATCACCGACACCACGCGGCAGAAGGCGCTGGAGGAGCAGCTTCGCCAGGCGCAGAAGATGGACGCGGTGGGGCGGCTGGCGGGCGGGATCGCGCACGACTTCAACAACCTGCTCACCGCCATCAAGGGCACGGCCGCCCTCATGCTCCTCGACCTCGCCCCCGGCGACCCGCTGCGCGAGGACGCGGAGTCGATCGCCGAGGTGGTGGACCGGGCGGCGGGGCTGGCGCGGCAGCTCCTCGCCTTCGGCCGCGGCCACGTGGTGCGCCGCGAGACGGTGGACCTCAACGGCGTCGTGCGGGAGACGGGGAAGATGCTCCGCCGCCTGATCCCCAGCGGCATCGAGCTCACCACCGTCCTCGCCGATGAGCTCGCCCCCGTGAACGCGGACGGCGGACAGCTGGAGCAGGTGCTGGTGAACCTCGTCCTCAACGCCCGCGACGCCATGCCCGACGGCGGCTCGGTGATCGTGGAGACGATGCACGTGGAGGTGGACGCCTGGCCGCGCGGGTGGGCCACCGGGCTGGCGCCGGGCGCGTACGTGATGCTCGTGGTGCACGACACCGGCACCGGCATCGACGCGCAGACGCAGGAGCGCATCTTCGACCCGTTCTTCACCACCAAGGAGGTGGGGCAGGGGACGGGGCTGGGGCTCTCCATCGTGTACGGGATCGTGCAGCAGAGCGGCGGCGCGCTGCGCGTCTTCAGCCGCCCCGGCGTGGGGACGACTTTCCGCGTGATCTTTCCGCGCGCCGGTGCGCCCCACCGCCCGCGCACCCCGGAGCCGCCGCCTACCGTCCCGGGATCGTGGAGTGGCACGGTGCTCCTGGTGGACGACGAGCCCGCCGTTCGCCGCACCACCCGCCGCCTGCTGGAGCGCGCGGGCTTCACCGTGCTGGAAGCCGCCAACGGCGAGGAAGCGCTCCGCACCGCCCGCGCGCACGCCGGCCCGCTGTCGCTGGTGGTCACGGACGTGGTGATGCCGCAGATGGGCGGCCCCGTCCTCGCCGCGCAGCTCGCCCGCGAGCGGCCGGACACCCCGGTCCTCTACGTCTCCGGCTACTCGCGCGAGAACGCCTTCCCCGGCGGCAGCGCCGCCGCGCAAGGCCGCTTCCTCCACAAACCGTTTACGGTGGAGGGGCTGATGGAGGCGGTGGAGGGGTTGTTGGGGGGCCCTGGCGAGTAAACTCGCGGCAACAACGGCACAAAGTCCGCCTGCGCGGACTCCCGGGCGAGATCCCGGCGCGTGGTGGATGGCGGCGCCGCGCAGGCGCCCGAACCAGGCGAATGAATTCGCGGCTGGAAGAACGCGAAGTCCGCCTTCGCGGACTCGGGCGCGAATGCCGGTTTCACGAGCCCACTTCAGTGGGCTTCGCGTGGTTCCAGCCGGGGGATTCATCCCCCGGTTTTCACGTTTGATCCACCGCCGGCCACCGCGGGCCCACCGTCCCCCCTCCCCCGCCTGCGGGGGCGCAGGGCGGGTGAGGGGGAGAACTTCGCGCGCGGCCGCGGATGTCCCGTAGGGGCGCGATTCATCGCGCCCGTGCCCGCCGCCGCTCCGCCGCCCGCCCCGCGCACCCATCTTCGTAGGGGCAGACCTGCGTGTCTGCCCTCCCTTGCCGCCGCGCCGGGGCCCGCGCCCGGCCGCGATCAACCGCCGCCGCGGGGCTGGGCGGATCGGGGGCCCATGCGCAGGTGCACCTCGCGCGGGACGCGGAAATCGCGCAGGACGCCGTCCATGCCGCGGAGGCCGCACGCCTCGCGCTGTACCACGTAGTACCAAAGCGCCTCGCCCGCCGCCGACACCAGCGCGGCTCGCTCCTCGGGGGCGCTCTCCGGCGCGGCGTCGTGCTCCTCCAGGCGCGCGATGGCGTCCATGAGGCGCGTGGCGACGCGCGCGAGCGCCGCCGCCTTTTCCTGCGCGATCTCCGCCTGCACGCTCTCCACGTTTCGCTCGGAGATGCGCGCCAGGGGTCCCTTGGGTGCCCTCATCCTTTTCCTTCGTGAAGCAGCGTGGCGCGGAAGCGGGTGAGCGGCTCTCGCAGTTGCGCGGGCATTTGCGTTCCCGTGCGGGCGCCTGAGAGTACCTCGCTGAACTCATCCCAGGCACCCTGCATGCCCGGCAAGCGCGGTGCGCGGCGGATCTCCTCGTGCGTCAGGTCGGCGCCGATCTCCACCATCGCGAAGAGATCGCCGTCAAGCATCGCCTCCCCGGATCCGATCCACCGCTCCACGTAATTCTCCAGCTGATCCGCAAGCCAGCGCAGGCGGGAGAGCCCGTGGTCCGGCTGTTCGGCGAGGTGGCCGCGGAGGAGGGCTTCCAGCTCGCGGCGGCGGCCCGGGTCCATCAGCGGAAGGCGACGCGCACGGCGTCGATGACGGACTGCGGTGCCGGCACCTGGTTGCCGTAAAAGGTGCGCGAGTTCAGCGCCATCACCACGCCACCGGCTTTGCGGATGGTGCCCACCCAGGCACCCTCAGGCAGCGTGCCGAGCGCCCGCCGCACGAACTCCGCGTGCGACAGGGTGATGTCGGCGCTCTCCACCAGGAGCCGCCCGTCGCGCACGACTGCCAAGCGCGTGTCGCCCTCGCGCAGGAGCATCGCGGATCCTGGTTGGGCTCGCCGGAACCAGCCCGCGCATCTTCGCGCCGCCTCACGCACGGCGCCCGAGGCGGTGGCCAGCATCATCCTGCCGGTCGATGGCTTCATGTCGGTACCGCTGGGCGAGAGGAGTGTGTGCTCCGCATCTACGGGGAGACGTGCAGAGCGGGTGCCAGCCATGGCGCGGCGTGATGTGTTCGTGTATCCTCGTATACCCAACCGACGTGTCTCGAAGCGGCTCCGCATTACCCCCTCAGCGAAATCCATGCAGATCCCCGCCACCCCTTTTGGCCAAACCGGCCGCACCCTGCAGGACGCAGCCTATAGGGCGGCCGACCGCCTCTTCTTCTGGCTCCTGGCCGCGCACCTGCCGCTGGTGTACGCGCTGGCGCCGCTGCACGGCACGTGGGGCGTGGCGCTGGGGATCGGCACGCCCATCGTGGCGGTGGCCTGCCTCGCCACCTGGCTGCAGCCGGGCAGGTTCGTCTCGCGCGCGCTGGTGGCGGTGGCGCTGATGCTGCTCTCCGGCGTGCTGATCCACCAGACGGCGGGGATGATCGAGACGCACTTCCACATCTTCGCGTCGCTCGCCTTCCTCCTCCTGTACCGCGACTGGCGCGTGCCGCTGATCGGGGCGGCGGTGGTGGCGGTTCACCACTTCGGCATCGACGTGCTGCAGCGCTCCGGGCTCCCCGTGCACGTCTTCAACCACACCGGCGGCATCGAGGTGGTGGCCGTGCACGCGGCCTGGGTGGTGTTCGAGACGGCGATCCTGGTCTACATGTCGATCATCCTGGCCGCGGAGACGCGCCAGGCCGCCGCGCTGATGGCCATGGCCGAGCGCATGGGCGAGGGCGACCTCGCCGCGCGGGCGGAGGGAGGGAAGGGCGCGATGGGCGACGCCGTGGCCGCGCTCAACCAGGGCGCCGGGCGCCTTTCGGACTCCATATCCACCGTGCGGGCGCGGGCGCGGGAGGTGAGCGGCGTGGCGGGGCAGCTCAGCACCGCCGCCCACCACACCACGCAGGCCACCGGCGGAGTGGCCGGGGCGCTCGCGCAGGTGGCGAGCGGGGCGCAGCAGCAGGTGCGCGACACCGAGGCGGTGGCGGTCGCGCTGGACGTGCTGGGCGGCTCCATCGACGGGGTGACGGCGCAGGTGGCGGAGGCCTCGGCCAAGTCCGCCCACGCCATGGCGGTGGCGCAGAGCGCATCCGCCGTGGTGACGCAGGCGATGGAGAGCATGGAGCAGATCCGCGCATCGGTGCTGGAAGCGGCGGAGCAGATCGCCGAGGTGCGCGGCTACGGCGAGCGGATCGGGCGCATCACCGCCGTGATCACCGCGATGGCGGAGCAGACCAACCTGCTGGCGCTGAACGCCGCCATCGAGGCCGCGCGCGCCGGCGAGAACGGGCGCGGGTTCGCCGTGGTGGCGGACGAGGTGAGGAAGCTGGCCACGCAGAGCGGCGCGAGCGCCCAGGAGGCCGCGCAGCTCGTGGACGGCGCGCAGAGGGTCACCGCGCGCACGGTGGCCACGGTGGAGCGCGGCGCCACCCAGGCGCGCGAGGGCGCCGCGCGCGCAGCCGACGCGGGGAGCGCGCTGGGCGAGATCCTGGACGTGGTCAAGAGCACGGCGCACGACCTGGGCTCCATCAGCGAACAGGCGCGCGACATCTCCGACGCGAGCCGCGCCGCCCTGGTGGCGGCCGGCCTCAGCGACCGCGCCGCCTTCATGGGCGCATCGCAGGCCAACGCCGCCGCCGCCGGGCACGCCGCCAGCGCCGTGGAGCAGATCAACGCCTCCATGAAGCAGGTGGGAAGCTACGCGGAGGAGCTGGCGGAGATCGCCAGGGGTCTCGATCGCGAGTTCTCGCGCTTCCAGACCGCCGGCGCTCCCGTCGCCCAGCCGCACGCCGCCGAGCTCGCCGCGGCCTGAACGGCGGCTCACGAGGAGGCGCGGAGGCACGGAGACGAAGGCGTCTCTGTGCCTCCGCGTCTTCGCGTGATAAGATTGCACGCGGAGCCGCAATCAACCCAATCTCTACCGTGCGATCACCTATGAAACGACTCTTCGCGACCGCGCTCGCCCTGGCGGGTGCGCTCCTTTCCGCGACTCCCGCCCGCGCGTGGGACGAGGTGGGGCACAAGGTGGTGGCGCGCATCGCGTGGGACCACATGACGCCGCGGGCGCGCGAGCAGGCGGTGGCGCTGCTGATGGCCGCGCCCGAGGACGCGGGGATCCGCGCGCTGATGCCCGGCGATGACCGCCCGCTGGCCGACCGGCAGCGCGACCTCTTCGTGAACACCAGCGTGTGGGCGGACCTCATCCGCACCCGCACGCACCCGGGGAGCCGCTACGCGCACAGCGACTGGCACTACGTCAACTTCTTCTGGGAACAGCGCACGCCGGGCGGGCGCATCATCGACCGGCCGGACGTGCCGCGCGCGGGCGAGCTGCTGAACCGGATGGCCGTCTACGGCACCTCGCTGGGGAACGCGTCGCTCCCGCAGGCGGAGCGCGCGGTGGACCTGGCGTGGACGCTGCACCTGGTGGGCGACGGGCACCAGCCGATGCACAACAGCGCCCGCATCACTCCGCAGGACACCGCCGGCGACCGCGGCGCCAACTCGTTCACGCTCGCGGGGCTCTACCCGTTCAACAACCTGCACGCTTTTTGGGACAGCCTGGTCGGCTTTTCCGTGCCGTGGAGCGTGGCGGATCGCACCGAAGAGGACTACGTGGGAAGCGTCGCCCGCCGCATCGCCGCGGACTACCCGCAGCGGACCCTCGCGGGGAAGCTGCGCCCGGGTGCCTTCGAGGAGTGGTCGCGCGAGGGAATGCGCATCGCGCAGCGCGTCGGGTACCCGGTGTGGCTGGTAAGGGGCGAGCGCGCGCCGATGCGCTACCGCTTCGTCGCGTGGGATGCCGCCGAGCCGCGGGTGGCGATCGCCGGCTACCGGCTGGCCGACCTGCTGAACCGGACGCTGGGCAGCTGAAGCCGTTGCGGTTTCGTCACCCCGCCGCGGCGGACGGCCTTTGGGCTCGCACCCTGGCTCTTCGCCCGGACGAGCCCGATTCCGTTTTCCCCTGTGCAGCACGTGGATGACGTCGTCGCCGCGCGCGTGCGGCGGGAATACGCGGAGGCGGCGGCGCGCTACGACCGGCGCTGGGCCGCGTATCTGCGCGCGAGCATGGAGTTGGTGCGGCCGTGGCTCGCGGAGATGCCGGCCGGGGCGTTGCTCGACGTGGGATGCGGGACGGCGCTGCTGCTCGACGCCCTGCGCGGATGGGGGGTGACGCCCGAGCGGTACGTGGGCGCGGACCCATCGCCCGAGATGCTGCGGGTGGCGGCGGGGAGGATCGGGGACGGCGCGCGCGCGGCGCTGGTGTGTGCGCCGGCGGAGGCACTTCCGTTCGAAGACGGCGCGTTCGACACGGTGGCATCGGTGTCGTCGCTCCACTACTGGACGAACGCGGAGGCCGGGCTGCGGGAGATGCGGCGCGTGCTGAGGCCGGGGGGGCGCGTCATCGTGGCGGACTGGGCGCGCGACTTCGCCACGATGCGGCTGATGGATGCGGTGACGCGGCTGAAGGGGCACGCCATCGTCCGCACCTACGCGGAGCGCGAGATCGGGGCGATGCTGGAGGAGGCGGGGCTGCGGGTGGTGCGCTCGCGGAGAAAAAAGATTGGGCCGCTGTGGGGTCTCTGGGTGGCGGAGGCCAATAAGGTTGATATCAACAGCTTGGGGTGATTAGATTTGGCGGCGAATCCCACGCCGCCTCTCCGCCGTACCTCCCGCCTCCGTTCCGCCCCCGCATCAGCGACCACGATGTCCAGCAACAGCGACGCACGCCACATCATCCGCCCGGAGCACTTCGCCCTGGCGCCGCAGCTCCTGGGGATGGAGCTCGCGCGGCCGGCGCGGCGCCTGGCGGCCATCCTGCTCGACCTCGCCCTCGTCACCGTCCTCGTGCAGTCGGCCGGACCCTGGCTATTCGCGATGGCCGCGGCGTACGCTTTCTTCCGCTTCGCGTCGCGCCCCGTGGCGAAGAGCTCCACGCGGTTCGCGGTGAGGGCGGCGGGCGCGCTGATCCTGTTCCTGGTGGTGAAGCGCGGAGTCAACGCGGCGCAGGAATACGGGAGCAGCAAGATGCGCTCTGCGCAGGCGCCCCGGATGGCCGCGGCGTCGGCGGCGGGGGGCGGGCCGAAGGCGCCAGCCACCAAAGCGGAGCCGGGGCTGGGCACCGCCCTTCGCGTGACCGCCGGGTACGTGGCGCTGAACAACGCCAGGAACGCCGAGGAAGCGCGCACCATCGCCCAGAACCTGGTCGTGGGATACCGCGAGGCGGGGATGGACGACGACGCCATCCGCGAAGCGCTCGCGGAGCTGGGGGAGCACTCGGAGAAGCCGTGGATGGAGGAGGCGCTGGAGGGTCTCGTCGCGCCCCCGAAGGCGGCGCCCGCGCCGCTGCCGCCGGAGACGCTGGCGGTGCGCTACGCCGCCGCCGTCACCGCGGGCGACTCGGCCACGGCGGACTCGCTGCGCCCGCGCGTGGGCGTGGCGCTGGCGGGCGACACCCTCACCGCGCTGGACGCGAAGCTCAAGGAAGCGCGCGCGGAAAACGCGAGGATGGAGCAGCGCGCGAAGCGGGCGGAGGAGCAGCGCGACGAGAAGAAGGGGCTGCTGGCGAGCCTCAAGGACCTGCTGGACGACCTGGGGCTGGGCTTCGGCTGGACCGGCCTCTACTTCACCGCGTTCACCGCGCTCTGGCGGGGGCAGACGCCGGGGAAGCGGCTCCTGGGGGTCCGGGTCCTGCGTCTGGACGGCAAGCCGCTGACCATGTGGGGCTCGTTCGAGCGATTCGGCGGCTACGCGGCGGGGCTGGTGACCGGGCTCCTGGGCTTCGCGCAGGTGTTCTGGGACCGGAACCGCCAGGCCATCCACGACAAGATCTCCGAGACGGTCGTCGTACGTGAAAGGAATCCCGTTCCCGAAGCAGCGCCGCCGCCTTCATCCCCGCGCCCCGGGCAGCTCCCGGCGCGCCCCACCCCCGCGCCGGCGCCTCCCGCCGCCTGACCCGCGGGGTGCCTCGTGAGCTCGCCCGAGCCGCGCGGCACCCCCGCCTGGGTCGCCGCGCTCGCCGTGGTGGGCGGCGCCGCCACCGCCACGGGCGTCACCAAGCTCTTCGCCGCGTGGGGCCGCCGCCCCACCGCATTCCAGATCACCGAGACGCCGGAAGTCGGCTCCGAAGACTTCCTCCTGGGCCTCTCGGGCACCATGAACGCGCCGCTCCAGGCGGGCGGCACGGCGCGCCTGCTGAACAACGGCGTGGAGATCTTTCCGGCGATGCTGGAGGCGATCCGCGGCGCGCGGCGCAGCATCAACTTCATGTGCTACATCTGGGAGCCGGGGCGCGTGTCGGACCGCATGTTCGATGCGCTGATCGAGCGGCAGCGCGCGGGCGTAAAGGTGCGGCTGATGCTGGACGCGTTCGGCGCCGTCGACGTGCCGCGCGACCGCATCGAGGAGCTGGAGGAGGCGGGCGGGAGCTTCCGGTGGTTCCACTCGATCGAGTTCGGCAAGCTGACCTCCTTCTACAAGCGCAACCACCGCCGCGCCATCATCGTGGACGGACGCATCGGCTTCACCGGCGGCGCCGCGGTGGCGGACAAGTGGCTGGGCGACGCCGAGGACGAGGAGCACTGGCGCGACGTGATGGTGGAGGTGCGCGGCTGCCTCGCCAACAACCTCCAGTCCGCCTTCACCCAGCTCTGGGCCGACTCCTGCGGCGAGATCCTGCTGGGCGACGACTACTATCCCCGCGACGTCGATCCCGAGCCGGGCGAGGGGGAGGAGCTGTCGCGCCACATCAACGTCATCTCCTCGCCGGCCGAGGCGTCGCACCCGCTGCGCCTCCTGTTCAGCATCACCTTCGCCTGCGCCCGGCGGAGGATCTGGATCACCTCCCCCTACTTCGCCCCCGACCCGCCGACGCGCCGCATCCTGTGCGACCGCGCCCGCGCCGGCGTCGACGTGCGCCTCCTCCTCCCCAGCCGCCTGACGGACGCGCCCGTCGTGCGCTGGGCCGGGCACGCCTACTACCGCGAGATGCTGGAGGCGGGGGTGCGCATCTTCGAGTTCCAGCGCACCATGATCCACTCCAAGACGCTCGTGGTGGACGGAAAGTGGTCGATCGTGGGCTCCGCGAACATGGACATCCGCTCCAAGGAGCTGAACCAGGAGAGCGTGATCGGCATCCTGGATCCCGAGTTCGGCGCACAGCTCGAGGCCTCCTACGAGGACGACCTCCGCGGCGCCCGCGAGATCACCCGCGAGTACTGGCGCAACCGCGGTCCGTTTCCGAAGCTCCGCGAGCGGTTCTGGGAGACGTTCGCGGAGCAGATGTAAGGGGGGGTGGTGCCAGGGTGGTGCCCCCGGCGGTTGAAACCGCTGCAACAACCGCGGGAAACCTGCCTTCGCAGGTTTCGGGGCGGACGTGAACGGGATCTGCGCCCAACGCGCCGGCGTCGAATCGCCGGGGGATGAATCCCCCGGCTGGAACGACGCGAAGACCGCTGAAGCGGTCTCGTGCGGCGAGGCGGGGTGCGGTGTGGGCCCGTGACACGGGCGCGATGAATCGCGCCCCTACGGGATCTCGCAACGCACACGTTGTTCTCCCCCTCCCCCGCCCTGCGCCCCCGCAGGCGGGGGAGGGGGGAGGGGGGCGGGGGGAGGGGGCCCTGACGCCCGCCGGGCACGACCTTTGACAGAGCCGTGCCGCGTCCGTTTTCCCGATACCGCACCTCAGGAGCCCTGATGGATACCTACGCACTCCCCGACGCCCCGGCGCAAACCGCGGTGGCCGCGCACGACGACGGCACGTGGCCCGTCACCGAGGACGTCGCCGCGCTGCGGACCGCGATCGCCAACCTCTTCTTCTACGGCCCTCCCGGCGCCGGCGACCGCAAGTGGGTGCTGATCGATGCGGGGATTCCCGGCTCCGCGGCGTGGATCGAGTCCGCGGCCAGGCTCCGGTTTGGGAGGCGGTCGCGGCCGGCGTGCGTCATCCTCACGCACGGCCACTTCGACCACGTGGGGGCGCTGCACACCCTCGCCGACCATTGGGACGTGCCGATCTACGCGCACCCGCTGGAGCTTCCGTACCTCGACGGCCGCGAGGCGTATCCGCCCCCCGATCCCACCGTCGGCGGCGGGGCGATGGCGCGTATGTCGCCGCTGTACCCGCGCGGCCCGTACGACTTCTCGCGCCGGCTGCGGCCGCTGCCGGCGGACGGCTCGGTCCCGGGGATGCCGGGGTGGCGGTGGATCCTGTCCCCGGGCCACTCGCCGGGCCACGTGGCGCTCTTTCGCGACTCGGATCGCACGCTGCTGGCCGGCGACGCGTTCGTCACCACGAAGCAGGAGTCGATGACGGCCGTGCTCCAGTGGCGCGCCGAGGTGAACGGGCCGCCCGCGTACTTCACGCAGGACTGGGTCGCCGCGCGCCGCTCGGTGGAGGTGCTCGCCGCGCTGGAGCCGGATGCGGTGGGCACCGGCCACGGGCCGCCCCTCCACGGCGACGAGATGCGCCACGCGCTGCGTACGCTCGCGCGCGACTTC